>SEBM01000657.1 GCA_004296145.1 Flavobacterium sp. | reverse complement strand
GGGCTATGCTCTTAGCTCGCTCCATCACATATTCACTAGAGTCGAAAATTTCCATCCCATTAAAATAGAGATAAAAGTTGTGAAAAGCAAAATTGAGGTAAAATAAAAGCCCTCGCTTGTTGGGCAGGGGCTTATGGTTAGTGATTATCCGAGGGTAAAAATCTAGATTGCATTTTTTTTAGCAAATCTTCTTCTGTTGCAGTGATCTCTGGACTCGTTATTAAATTTAAATACCGTGTAGTCAACAAATAACCATAATGTTTTTCTACGTCCTTAGGGTCCTTTCCTTGCGAATATGTATCAAAATAATCATCATTAATAGAAAAATGATTATCAGAAAAAATCAATTTTAAATCATATGGTTCGATAAAGTATATGTCAATTGGATTTGACTTGTCATTTATTGTCTTAATTTGCAAATCAAATTCAGCATAAGTAAGAAATTCTGTTTGAATTTTGCTTTTCTTGGTTCCCTCAACATCTGTTAATTCGATTGTCTTTTTAAGTATTAGATCCGGTTCGTCACGTACCACGTTGTATTTTGGTTTTAACATCCCAATAGTTCGTTTTTCAAGCACAGGTATATCCTTTATCTTATATTTAAAACTGGGGTCAGATATCGAAACTTTATAAGAAGATTTTTGATCAAAAGAACTGATCAGTGGGGAATAAATTTTTAAACGTTCATTGTCGTTATACTTATCTGATATTTTGTTCTGGAAATCATCAGAATTATAATCTGCATACAAAACATCTTTTTTAAAAACTTCAAATACATTTTTTTTGAATCCCCGATACTCATCAGACATTAATGAAGTATAATTCATGATTTCAGAATCAGCTACAATTCCAACACCAAAACTCTTGAATTGCAAATCAACCATCAAAAGTTGGGATTCTTTCCTTATCAATGCTAATGTATTTTGAAAACTTTCAACTTCTTCCAATTCATCAGCATTAAACTGTTTTTTGAAATTTACCTCAGCGAAATTTTTGTAAGATGTTTGTAGGTTTCGAAGGAAATCAACAACTGATTCTACCATAACAGCTTTAGAAAATCTTTCTGTTTTTGGTTCGATCTTAAGGTTGATTGAATTCGATTTAAGCAGGTTTACATAATTATATTCTATAACATCAGACGAAGTAAATTCGCCTGCAATAGCTATATCAATTTTTTCTTTAAGCTCTAACAGTTCATTCCTTATCTCTTGATAAGGAGTTCCAGATAAAGCTTGATATATTAACTTTTCTGATTTATCATATCTACCTAAATTGTATGCGATATTAGCGGCACTTCTAAACAGAACCGATCTGGTAGGCTCGCTATCTAACTTGCTGAAAAGCTCCATGGCAGCTTCTTCTTCGAGCGAAAGGGCTTTTTCCAGATACTCAATATATTGCTCATTCAGTCGTTGTTCAAGAAAGTATTCGGCCTCCTTAACCATACGCATCGCTTCTGAATGAATTTCTCTTATGTTTTTCATTTTTTTATAAAGTGAGCTTTAGGCGTAGAGTGTTCAACTATAGATACGTAGGCCGGCAGCGAGGTGCCATCAGTAGGCTTGGTTTGTTTAAGCTTGGATTTAACCCTTTGATCTACTGTATTAGTTGGAGTTTCTATATTTATACCTGATATTTCTAATCTTGCGGTTATGAAATTATTTGGATCATAAAGATCGTGTTTTTCATCATAACCCAGCCAATAATCAATTCCGGTGCCAATGGAAGATTCTTCAATCACACTCAATTCAGTTAGATGTTTAGATAGAAAGAAAGATAATGCTTCAGCACTTTTTTCAATAAATTTCTTTTCTTCTTTATAACCATTTTTGATAACTGTTTTTGTCCATAGCAAAGGTATGTTATCATTTTTTTCACCTGAAACTTCAAGTATACATCCCGTTTTGTGTTCATTATGCTCAAGAGCAACGATGGCATTTTCCGTTAAAAAATCTGCCTGAGTACCACTAATAAAGGTTAAGGTGTTTTTTAATTCTTCGAGTGTAAAGGTATTCATAAACGCGTTAAGAGAGATTTATTACAGCAGTAAAGTAAAGCTATATTTATTATTTATTGAAATAAAATTAAAATAACAATTTTACTTCATCATTTACC
>SEBM01000115.1 GCA_004296145.1 Flavobacterium sp. | reverse complement strand
ATTTACATCACGTTATCGTTTCTCTACTAATTCATCTGTACTAGCCGCTATTAATTACCGCGCTGAACGATTTACATTGGGTGTTAATGCTTTTTACTTGAAAGGAACAGAAAATATGATTCAAGAATCTATGAAAGAGCTGATGAGAAATAAAACCACCCTCATTATTGCTCATCGCCTATCTACTGTGCTGGATATGGATAGAATTCTTGTTTTTGATATATTGACTTTCGTCTAAAATCAAATAACGGAAATTGAATTTCTCTAAAACCGAAATATCACGATGCACAATACTGTAACTCGTAAAAATCAAATCAGTCGTGCCTAATCTCCCTGCTAATAACTTTCTGTCGTTGCCTACATATTGCATTCTCGAGAAATGCGGTGTAAATTTTCCGGCTTCATTAAACCAGTTAAAAACCAATGAAGAAGGTAAAACGATCAAAGCTTTTAGCGGTTCTCTTTCAATAGTGGTTTCGTTGGCAAACAAATCAAAATTGGTAGTTTTGGTTGTAAAACCTAACTGTTCCTGAACGGCAAGTAAAACCGCAAGCGTTTGCAAGGTTTTTCCAAGTCCCATATCGTCAGCAAGACAAGCTCCCAAATTGGAATTAAAATGTCCTAAAAGCCATTTTACACCATCAATTTGATATGGTCTCAAAGTTGCTTTCAATAACTCAGAAGATTTGTATTCAGCTTCTTGCACTACTTCTTTTTCGATTTCCGGAATTGAATCTAAAGCGGTGAAATTACTTTTACGCAAAAGCAGATTTCCGGTTTCGGTATTAGCCAGTTTTGCCAGCGAGCTATATTTACTGAACCATTCGAGCGGAATCAGAAAATAATTTCCGTCAGGCAGCATAAAAAGTCTTTCCTTACTTTTTATGTTCGGAATTATTTCGCTGAAATTGATTGTATAATTTCCAACCGTAATAATGATTTTAATATCAAACCAATCGCCGTTTGTTTCTTTTGAAGCCGAAACGGTATGGTTTTCTGTAATGATTTCTTTATTTTCGAGTTTTAAGTTTTGAATTGAAAAGCCTAAATTTTCAAGTTTTTCTTTATTGTCAATAATCAATTGAATATTGATGTAAGGATCTGAAGATTCTGCATCAGAATTCAAACCAAATAATTCGTTTTTGATTTTTATCAAACCAATTTCGTGCATTCTTTGTGTGTACAAAATTTCTGCAGCACTTCTTTTAAACTGAATTATTTTCGGTTCATTCTCGATGCTGAAATCAACAAACGAATGTGTTTTTTTTGTTTTACCGGCATCAAAAGCATATCCGTTATAATCAAAATAAAGATTGAGATAGTAACAGTTTTTAAAGAAATCATAAACGGGCTGAATCGTGCAGGAAACAATTGTATCACGAAGTTCTATTTCAAAACCAGTCGCTTCAATATCAATTTTTTTGGCTATTTCAGGAATGAAGCTTTTAAAATAGTTATCAACCAATTTTGAAGGTATTTCAATTGATTTTTTCTTAAAAAACGGAGTCAGTTTTTTGGCATTAAGTTCTTTTAACGATCCTAATTTTTTATCGATAATTAGCCAGCCTGGTTCATCCAGAAGAATTTCTGCATTTTTATTCATTGGTAAAAATGTAGTTTTATTTTCTTTTAAAGAAAGGGTATAAGTAATCCCTTCTGCGTGTTTATCAAATTGAATCTGAGGTTCAAAATCAAGAGGTTCGATAGCAACTCTGGATTTATAAAAATCTTTTTCAATTCCCATATTAATGGATAACGGAAATTGTTCCTGAACTATTAGACTGTAAAAAGAACTTAAATTAAGTTTTAAATGTTGGCGAATCGCAAATTCAATTTTGGAATCTTTCTGCAGATCAGCAATTGTTTTTGCCGACTTTATTTTGGTACTGAATTTTTTAAAAATAAATTCAGGTTTCAATGAGTCGCAAACAGTAAGGATTTTTTTTGAATTTGGATTTAAATCTTCAAAAACAATTCCGAGACTTTTAAGTACATCGTTGCTTGCTTTTTTATTTAAATACTTAATATCACTGGCATCCTCAACAATGTAGGCGGTTGGGATATAAACATTCAGATTTTTTTCAAAACTGATGTCAAAACAGAACTGAAATGAATTTGTAGGTTCCAAGGTTTAGGGATTTGGTTGGCTTGTAATTTGGGTAAAAATAAAAGAGTTTTCAAATTAGTAACTATTTTGAAAACTCTTTTTAAATGAACTTATATCGCTTATATGGTGAAAAGATTAACTGTTTTTAAAGCAAAGCGGAATAATTTCGCCTTTTGCCAAACAATATTTTTCTACCAATTCTGGTGCAATTTTATTCGTATAATCTTCTTCGATTACGATAAAGCCAATGCTTCTTAATTTATCAAAATAATCACGACCATACACACGAACGTGATCGTATTGTCCGAATATTTTAGCGCGTTCTTTTTGATCTGTAATAGAATCATCTGCAAAAGTTACTTCTCTTGATAAATCCTGCGGAATTTGAAGAATCGCCATTCCGCCCGATTTTAAAACGCGGAATAATTCCTGCATCGCTTTGGTATCGTCTGGAATATGTTCTAAAACGTGATTGCATAAAATCACATCATATTCGTTGTCTTTAAAGGGAAGATTACAAATATCTGCTTTTACGTCTGCCAAAGGCGAAAGTAAATCTGTCGTAGTATAATCAAGGTTTTTCTGCTTGCGGAATCTTTTGTAAAAAGCCTGTTCCGGAGCAAAATGCAATACTTTTTTTGGCGCTGTAAAAAAATCAGTCTGATCGTTTAAGTACAACCAAAGCAAACGATGTCTTTCTAAAGAAAGTGTACTTGGCGAAAGTACATTATTACGTTGTTTTCCGTATCCGTAAGGTAAAAACGCTCTGAAACTTCTTCCGTCAATAGGATCTGTAAATTTATCTCCTTTTAACCAAAAAGCTAAAATCGGACGCGCCACATAACTCAAACGAATTAATAATGGTCTTGGAATAGTATTAAGTACTAATTTAAATAATTTCTTCACTTGGTTATTTTGGGGTTGTATTAACTAAACAATTAATGGAACTTGTCTGAATTCATCTTCTTCGGTACTTTCAATACCTAATGCTTTATAGATGTATTTGAAAGTTGATAACAATTCTGGTTTACCGTCAACTAAGGCCACGTCGTGTTCGAAATGCGCGCTTGGTTTTCCGTCAGCAGTTAAGATTGTCCAGCCGTCTTTTAATTGTTTGATGTTTCTTGTTCCCATATTGATCATTGGCTCGATTGCCACAACCATTCCTTCAACAAAAAGTTTCCCGCGGCCGCGTTTTCCGTAATTTGGCATTTCTGGTTCTTCGTGCATTTTTTGCCCGACACCGTGTCCAACCAATTCACGAACAACTCCGTAACCGTGAGCTTCAGTATATTTCTGAATCGCATTTCCAACATCTTCCACGCGATTTCCTGCTTTAAATTCTCTAATTCCAACATAAAGAGATTCTTTAGTTA
Organism: Flavobacterium sp.; assembly: GCA_004296145.1. Taxonomy (GTDB): domain Bacteria; phylum Bacteroidota; class Bacteroidia; order Flavobacteriales; family Flavobacteriaceae; genus Flavobacterium. Next base: position 6,235 of record SEBM01000115.1, on the reverse strand, counting down.
CTTTTAGAAGTTTTTTTACTTCCGGAGCGACTTCTCCAATCTCAAAACTATAGGCGTGATCTCCGTGGTAGCCATTTTTAAATGCACCACAATCTACAGAGATAACGTCGCCGCTTTTTAAAGGAGTATTATTAGGAATTCCGTGAACAACCTGAGCGTTCGGGCTCATACAAAGAGAATTCGGAAAATCGTACAATCCAAGGAAACTTGGAACAGCACCGTGATCACGAATAAATTCTTCGGCAAGTTTGTCAAGATATAATGTAGTAACTCCTTCTTTAATTTCAGAAGCAATCATTCCTAATGTTTTTGATACGATCAAAGCACTTTCGCGCATTAATTCGATTTCTTCTCTCGTTTTTTGGATAATCATATTTTTCCCATTTTCAGTTCGCAAAAGTACAACTTTTCATGTGATTTTCATGTGATTTTTTTGCCACGAATTACACGAATTTACACGAATCAATATTTTAGAATTTAAAAAGAAAAAATTAGTGCAATTCGTGTAATTCGTGGCAAACGCTTTTTTAACTTAATTTTTAGAGCAAAAAGTCTTAAATTAGTAGTAAACGTATGAAATCATGGAAACTATTATAGATCAGGATATATCCAAAGTAAAAGCTTTACGAAAAATGAAGCGAAATGCTTTGTCACTTTTAGGGATTGCGGTTCTTCTGTTTGGAATTGCCATTTATTTTAAAATTCCGATGCTGCAGGCTTTCAGTGAAGCTGCTATGGTGGGTGGAATTGCAGATTGGTTTGCTGTCGTGGCACTTTTTCGTCATCCGTTAGGAATTCCGATTTGGCATACGGCAATAATTCCAACCAAAAAGAATGAAATAGGAGAGAACCTGGGAAATTTTGTTTCAGAAGAATTTCTAAATCGTGAAAAACTCGAAATTAAATTAGAAGAATTCAATTTTGCCACAAAGGCTTCAGATTGGCTGTCAGACCACGCAAATGCAGATAAAATTGCCAGTGTTGTTACGGTCAACATTATTCCGGGAGTTTTAAAAACAATAAAAGATGAAGATATAAAGAGATTTATTCAGGTTCAGTTTGCAGAAAAACTCGAATCGATAAATTTTGGAAATTGGGTTGCATTGGCTTTAGAACCTTTACAAAAAGGAACTGTAAAAGATCAATTGCTGACGAATCTTTTAGAAGTTATGAGTTCAGAATTAAGTAATAACAAAGATTTAATCCGAAAAAAAGTAAAAGCTTCAACACCTTTCCTGAGTTTTGGTTTGGCTGATAAAAGCATTTCAGAAGGAATTTTTAACGGACTGCAAGAGTTTCTTGACGAGGCCAAAAAACCTGAAAGTGAAATCAGAATAAAAATAGATGAGTACGTTTATAATTTTCTGGATAAAGTAAAAAATTCCGAAGAAATGAGAATCAAAATTAATAATATGATTCTTGATTTTGTGGGTAAAAAAGAAGTTCAGGATTATATAAACGGAATTTGGGACGAAATAAAATTATCGATAACTAATGATTTAGAAAAAGGCGATGAATCGTCTATTAAAAAAAGTGTATCTAATTTAATTCAGCTTTTTGGAAATGGACTTAAAGAAGATACTGTGATGGTTGACAAAATAAATAGTTTTATTAAAAACGATTTATTATCAGTGCTTTTAAACAATAAAAAAGTAATTGGAGATTTAATTTCCTCAACCGTAAAAAGCTGGGACGGAAAAGAAGTTTCTGAAAAACTGGAATTAGAAATAGGAAAAGATCTTCAATACATAAGAATCAACGGAACTTTGGTTGGAGGAATTATCGGGCTTATAATTTATGGCGTCGAACAATTGTATCATTATTTTATAATATAAAATTAATTACCAAAGTTGTTCCTGCAAGGTTTTCAAAACCTTGTAGGTATGTTTTTCATCTTTAAGATATATTAAATACAATTGATTGGTAAATACTCATTATACCTACAAGGTTTTGAAAACCTTGCAGGATCGCTAAACTAAGCGATAGGAGTTTTTGTAGTATCTGTAAAAACAAAAGAGGCGAATTCTAAGAATTCGCCTCTTTTTATGAAAGAAAGTGGTTTCTATAATAATGAATGACACGTCATTGCAGATGGCTGCTGAACGCCCATTAATTCTAAAATAGTCGGAGCAATATCTCCTAAAACACCATCGTTGATGTTTTTTAGTTCTTTGTCAACCAAAATAATCGGCACCGGGTTTGTTGTATGTGCTGTATTTGGGCTTCCGTCAGGATTGATCATTGTCTCACAATTTCCGTGATCGGCAATTACGATTGTAGTATAATCATTTGCTAATGCCGCTTCGATAACTCCTTTTACGCAGGCATCAACAGCCTCACAAGCCAGGATTGCAGCGCTCATGATTCCGGTATGACCAACCATATCGCCATTTGCAAAGTTTAGACAAACGAAATCAACTTCTCCTTTATTCAATTCAGGAACAAGTGCATCCTTTAGTTCGTAAGCACTCATTTCAGGTTGTAAATCATAAGTTGCCACTTTAGGAGAATTTCTTAAAATTCTGGATTCACCTTCAAAAGGAGTTTCTCTTCCACCTGAAAAGAAGAATGTTACGTGAGGATATTTTTCAGTTTCAGCAATACGAATTTGTTTCTTTCCTGCTTTTTCTAAAACCTCACCAAGCGTTTCGGTAATATTATCTTTATTGTAAACAACTTTTACGTTTTGATATGTTTCGTCGTAATTTGTCAGCGTAACATAATACAACTTTAATTTGTGCATGTTTTGCTCGTGGAAATCCTGTTGCGAAAGCGCTTCTGTAAGTTCACGTCCTCTGTCAGTTCTAAAATTGAAGAAAATGACAACATCATCTTCAACAATAGTTGCTAAAGGTTTTTCATTTTCATCAACCATTACAATTGGTTCAATAAACTCATCTGTAACATGATTTTCATAACTGCCAAGCATGCTAGCTACTGCATTGTGAGATGGAGTTCCTTTGGCATTTACAAGCAAATCATATGCTAATTTTACTCTTTCCCAACGTCTGTCACGATCCATTGAATAGTAGCGGCCAATGATTGAGGCAATTTTTACTGGTGTATCTTTAATATATTCTTCAAGATCATGAATATATTTTGCTCCCGATTTCGGGTCAACATCACGACCGTCTGTAAAAGCGTGAACAAAAACATTTTCTAAACCATATTCCTGAGAAGCATCAATTAATCCGCGCAAATGCGAAGTGTGCGAGTGAACTCCTCCATCTGAAACTAATCCTAAAAAATGAACTTTTTTATTGTTTTCCTTAGCATATTTAAATGCATCAATAAGAACTTGTTCTTTTGCAAGTGTTTTGTGAGCTACAGCTAAATTTATTTTTGCTAAATCCTGGTAAACGATTCTTCCGGCACCAAGATTCATATGACCAACTTCACTGTTTCCCATCTGACCTTCCGGTAAACCTACGTTTAAACCATCAGTTCTAAGTTGTGCGCTTGGGTAATTTCGGTAAAGACTGTTTATAAAAGGAACATTTGCATTGTCTATTGCAGATACTTTAGGGTCAGGAGATTTTCCCCAACCGTCTAAAATCATAAGGATTACTTTCTTGTTCATCATTTGTATTGTTTTCTACAAAGATAAAGCATTTATAAAATGCGCAAGTAAGCCTTGGTACAATTATATTTAATAAACTGAACGGTGTTGAAAAATAATAATTTAATTATTTAAGTCTTTATTTTTTAAAATTAATTCACGCTAAGCTCTTTTTCTAACCTTATTTTTGACAGCATTGTAGTCTATAAAATATTTTACACTAATCGAAAAAATGTGTTTTAAGGCGTCATTAGTCAACAGATTGGTTACATTATGCTTAAAATCTTTATCAATAATACGTTCAAAATTAGAAGCGTTATTTCTGTATAAAGCAGAAAGCTGGCTTCCGGGCGCAAACCACCAGGAATAAGACAGATCGGCATTCCAGGAATAAAAACTGGAATTTTTGTTCTCAGTATATTGCGGATACGGATCTAAAGTTCCATCGGAATCAAGTTCTAAAATGTTTTTATTTTCGGAAGAAGACCAATATTGACGAACAGCCAGATTAAGTGTCATTGCGCTGTTAATGGCATATTTTCCAGACAGCGTATTTGTATATGTAGTCACGTCCCGATTAGCAAAAACAATGGTTTCCGGAGTGCTTTCGTTGTCATCATCGTCATAACTGTCAATATATCCTTTATTATTGTTTTTCTTTAAAACACTAAAAGTGTAAGTCAGTAAAAGTTTGTCATTAAAACGATATCTCGGCCCAATATCAATACCAAAAGCCGCTCTTCCCGGTTCATCGGCAACAGATAATGTAGGATATAAATCCAAAGCAAATTTATAGTTGTAATTGGTAGAAATACTTCCCCAGAAATCAAATTTTCGCGGAATAGTTACATATCGGTTATCTGTTCTTGGTTCATAATAATCATACATTTCTACCGGAAAAACAGTTATTCCCATACCGTAGTAATTATTTTTTACGGTAGTAAGATTTAAATTCGCATTTATATTAGCCTCCTGAACTTTTCCTGAATCCTTATTATACTCACTATACATATTATAGTTAATCCTAAAAGTATTGAAAAGTTTAGTTGGGTTTAAAATTCGGTAATTGACATTTCCATAAAAATTATAATAATTTTTGTAAAAATTGATTCCCAAATCATTTGGATCAAAATCTTTAGTCACATAATCACCACCAATACTGTAGCGATAATTTCCGCTTGTTTCGGCAAAACTAACAGTAGAATAAAAGCCTTTTGTATCTTCTGTATCATTAATGGTGCTGTACTTGACATTTCCGTATAAACTGTAAGTATTCGCTTTTGTGTTTAAATCCCAAGCTAAACCGGTAATATTCGAATCTCTGTAATGACCATTTCGGGTTACATTTGTATTTATAAAAGATACAGATGAATTTTTGCGAAAACGCTGATCCAAGACCAAAACATTATAATTCGTTAAAGGTTCAACAATGGCACGTCTGGTTTCGTTGGTAATGGTGTCTTTTATAGTTCCAAATGTTTTTTCTGTAACCGCATTTAAAATCCCGACACCAAGTCCTTTTTTTGTTCTTCCGGAAACTTTTAATGCATTGATAAGATTCACACTCTGAGGATCTTCAATCATTTCCTCATTATCATTCAAATCAGGTTCAACAGACGGTTTACCGCCAATTCTTCTTGAATAGAACATATTTCCTTTGTTGAATAAATCGGTTCCTTCTGTAAAGAAAGCCCTGTTTTCATTAAATTGCTGTTCAAAAGGACCAAGATTCAAAATCTGATCATCATATTTAGCCTGTCCAAAATCGGGAATCAAAATCGCATCAAGAGTAAAAGCATCGTTGATACCATATTTGATATCCATTCCTCCCTTCATAGTTCCGTAAGTTTTCTGACCTTCAGAAGCATTCAGATAATAAGAAGCATACGGCATAAAAAACAATCGGGTAGGAGGTTTGATGTTTTCAATTCCGGCCAAATCTCCATTTTGTTGTGTAAAAGTCCCAATTTTGGTATCAATCAAACTCCAGGTATATTTTTTTCGTTCGCGTTTTATTTCCCTGAAAAAATTAATTCCCCAGGTTTGTTTGTTTTCAGCAGAAAAACGCAAGGCCGCATACGGAATTTTCATTTCTACAACCCAGCCTTTATCTGTCAGCATAGCTTTGCTGATCCAGATAGCGTCCCAGGAATAATCTTCACCAATTGCATCTGTCATGATACAATCTCCCTGTACATCGGCAGCAGAAACAAAAAACTCAAAATTTTGCTGGCCGTCATTAAAGCCATTTATAAAAACGCCAAAAATATCAGCAGTTCCAAAATTATCCCTTTGCGAAATTTCCTTTAAAATTTTGTTTGGTTCCTCATCATACATTGTTGCGCCAATGTAAATAGCGTCATTATTGTATAAAACTTTAATTTCTGTTTTTCTTGATTCAGGAATAGATTTTCCGTTATCAGGTTCAAACATAACAAAGTCCGAAGCAATTGCAGCAGCATCCCATTCTGGTTCATTCAGTTTTCCGTCAATAGAAATACTTTGAGAAATGGGTTGTGCCTGCAAAGTTTTCTTTTGACCAAAAGTCCAGAAAGAAGATAATAAAAGAGTAAAAAAAACTATTTGTTTCATATCATTTTTAAAAACATACTTTTTCCCAAAAAGTATTTCTTGTCTAATAGACATTCTTTTTTTCTAATTGTTACACATTAATAT
>SEBM01000114.1 GCA_004296145.1 Flavobacterium sp. | reverse complement strand
AAAGAACAAATTATAAAATCCCTCTTGACTTTATTTCAAGATATTTATTAATAGCATCCAAAGTCAGGTTTTTGGGTTGTGTAAGTATTGAATGTATTCCGTATTTTTTAAGTTCGTTGGCAATTAAACGTTTTTCGAACATAAATTTTTCAGCAATAACTTTGTCGTACACTTCCTGAATTGTATCTGTTTTTTTATTGATGATTTCGTTTAATTCTGTATTACTGAAAAAGATCACAACAAGTAAATGGCTTTTTGCAATTCCTTTTAAATAAGGAAGCTGACGATTTAAACCATCCATAGTTTCAAAATTCGTATACAGGATAATCAAGCTTCTCTGATTTATGTTTTTCTTTATATCAACATACAAACGACTGTAATCACTCTCAAAATAATCGGTTTTGATATTGTATAAAGTCTCCAGGATTTTTTGCATTTGCGAGCCTCTTTTTTCAGCAAAAACCCTGTTTTCTACTTTTTTAGAAAACGAAAATATTCCGGCTTTATCCTGTTTTTTCAAAATCACATTAGACAATACCAAAGTAGAATTTATGGCATAATCTAATAAGCTTAAGCCATTAAAAGGCATTTGCATGACGCGGCCTTTATCAATCGCCAAATATACAGATTGTGATTTTTCGTCCTGAAACTGGTTGACCATCAAAGCATTTTTCTTTGCAGTAGCTTTCCAGTTCAGCGTTCTAAGATCATCACCCTGAACATATTCCTTAATTTGCTCAAATTCCATAGTATGACCAATACGACGAATTTTTTTGATTCCGTATTGATGATTGTTTGAGAACGCAAAAAGATCATATTTTTTTAACTGAATATAAGACGGATAAGTTGGAACCATCTGATCTTTATTAAAAGTAAATCTTCTTGAAATCAGTTTTAAAGGAGAAGAAACATAAATATTCAGGTTTCCGAAATAATATTCCCCACGCTCTGTTGGTCGCAAATCGTAACCCATTTCTTCGTGAGCAGAAGCTTTGATATTTTTTAATATTTTAAAATCACGTACCTGAAACTGAAAAGGAATTTCATCAATTATTTTTACTAAAATCGAGAAACTATAATGATTTTTTATCGAAATTTTTATCGGATTCAAATCGCCATTCGAAAGTTTTTCAGGCATTGTCCTGTTGGCTTCAATTCCTGTTTTTGCTAAATACAAAAGCAAAATATCAAGCACTAAAAAAGTACTTAAAACCAAAACAAGAAACCAGACTCCGTTATATAAAGTCGGAAAAATAAAAGCGCACACAAACATTCCGATGATGCCCAAAAGCACATAGAAAAAGAAATTATTTAGGTATAGACTTTTTATGAATTTCAATTGATTTTATTTAAAATTTCTAATTATATCTTCGTTAATTCATTAAAATTAAAACCTTCCAGATAGGCAATTTTCCATACGCCATCTTCTTTAATAGCTTTGACTTTATAAGAAAAACTATTTTTTGGAGACCATGTCCAGCTAAAATTAGCAGTGTTTTTTTGAACCTTAAGATTCTTGATTACCATAGTTTTCCAGTAATCCTCAGGATTATCCTGACAGCCGCACCACGCATTTGTATCGCCGCCAAAAGGAGGAAGTTCCCCAACAAACCATTCGATTTTTTTACTTTTAAGCTGTTCGTTAAGAGTCACGGAAATTTTGTTGTAATTATCCAGAAATTCTTTTGAAAAAAGGTTTGTCTTTTTTAATGCTTCAATCCTTTTTGCCGTTGCTTTTAAATCTATCCCAATATATTTGACATGTTTTTTGTCTTCAATTGTCGGGAAATCATCTTTTGAATCTTTTGTTTCATACCAGGCGTACGTTTTTCTCACTAATGACTGTAACTCTTTTTCGTCATTTGAGATGTAATACCTTTTCTCTTGCGGAGTAAATTTACTCATCACAAAAGACTGTTGAGTAATCATCAAAAGAGAGATAATAAATAGATTAAGTAATTTCATTTTTTAAATTTTCGGTCCCGTTTTTTAGTTCATATAAATTCTCATTTTTTTTCCAGTTAATGACACACTGAAAACTGTCACTGAGACTGAAAACTATCTAGGAATTTCTACCGTTTCAATAATCTGTTTAATGATTTCAGAACTTGTAATTCCTTCCATTTCACGTTCCGGAGTTACAATTACACGGTGTTGTAAAACAGGAATTGCAGCTTCTTTAATATCTTCCGGTGTTACAAAATCACGTCCATTAATAGCAGCAAAACCTTTTGAAGCATTCAGAATTGCTATAGAGGCACGAGGAGAAGCTCCTAAATATAAGAAAGCGTTTTCACGTGTATTCACTACAATTCTGGCAATATATTCCAATAAATTTTGTTCAACTCTGATTTGTTTGATAAGTGCCTGATATCCTTTAATTTCTTCGGCACAAAGAACCGTTTTTATCGCTTCTAATTTCCCATGATCCTGCAATAAATGCTCTCTTTGGATAATTAAAACTTCTTCGTTTAATTTTGGATAATCAATTTTAATTTTGAATAAAAAACGGTCCAATTGTGCTTCCGGTAAACGGTAAGTTCCTTCCTGTTCAACAGGATTTTGTGTTGCAATAACCAAAAACGGAGTTTGCAACTGATAAGCAGAACCGTCAATTGTGATCTGACGTTCTTCCATAACTTCAAAAAGTGCAGCCTGTGTTTTGGCAGGAGCACGGTTGATCTCATCAATTAAAATTAAATTAGAAAAAATTGGTCCTTTTTTAAATTCAAATTCAGAGCTTTTTAAGTTGAAAATAGAAGTTCCCAAAATATCAGAAGGCATCAAATCCGGTGTGAACTGAATTCTGCTAAAACCGATATTTAATGTTTTTGATAATAACTTCGCAGTGATTGTTTTGGCAACTCCCGGAACGCCTTCAAGCAAAACGTGTCCGTTTGACAAGATGGCAACCAAAAGCTGATCGATCATTTTGTGCTGGCCGACAATTACAGTTTCAAGTTCTTTTTTAATTGTATTAACGTGCTCTAAAAGAGGCGTCAGGTTTAATCTGGTTTCAAAATTTACATTTTCGTTTGTAATTTCTGCTTCTGATGATGTATTAAAATCGTCCATGTTTTGGTATGTTTTCTTTTGAATGAATTCTGTTAAATATTAATTTAAAACTTTCTCAATTGCATTATTAATTCTGATCAAATCTTCTTCGAGACTTCCGTGATAACTTTTTCGGTGTTCGTTAATCAAAAATACAAGATCTCTGATGTCATCTTCGTTTTTCCCTGATTTATGATGCAGTTTTTTTATGAAATCATCGTCGAGTTTTGTCGTGTCCAGTAAAAACTCATTTCGGATTCTTTCTAAAAAGTAAATGATTTTTTTATCAATAATATTATCATGATCTCCTTCCTGATAATATAAGTTTCCGATGGTTTTTGTAAAATCTACGGTAAGATTTGGCAACGGTTTCAAAATCGGAACAATTCTCTGTTTTCGTTTTACATTAAAAAGAATAAAAATCAATATTCCGATTATGGATATCCACATTGCGGTATTTAACGCAGGCTGGCTCATAATGAAGCGCAATGGCGAATCTGAAATAGACTCATTGTTTTGTCCTTTTGTATACCAGAAAACATTTCCTTTCGGAACAAAAGAAAGAACTTTTTCGGCATATTGATAATGATCTGCTTTTAATAAATTATAATTTGTAAAAGCTACGGGCTGCATATGCAGGTAAAAATAACCATTTACATACGGCACTTTTATAAAGTTGACATGTTTCTGTTTTTCATTGCCCTGATAACCTAAAACGGTAGTTTTTAAAGTATCAATTTTTGCAAAATAACTTTCTATACCTGAATCTTTAAAACGATATTTTTTAATGTCTAATTTTTTATTTGCCAGCCAGACTGCAGGATTTTCAACTCCTTGAAAATCTGAATTTAATTCGATTTTTAAACTATCCATTAAAGTCTGCGGAAAAGTTTTCATACTTAAGAAAACACTGTTTCCATGCGATACAAAATAGAAAAGTTCTTTTATGGACTGATCGTCAATTTCGTTGTTTTCGGATATGTTTAAAAAAGTTCCTTTTATTTTATATGTCCCAACAATGGTATCAGGAATATAATTTGCATCAAGAAATTCGTAAGGCGTTAAAGTCGATACTCTTTCAATTTTCTGATTTTTTAAAACACTGTTGATTTCTTTATCAAAAACAAATAATCCATACGGAATTTTGTCATTAACTGAATACGTTGGGCGCCAGTCAATTGGTTTTTGCTGGCCTGAACTTGCTATTAAAATCATTACAAAAACAAAAACCAGAATAGCGATGTAAATTTTGATGGATTTATTCATTGCCAAAGGTTTTTATAGATTTCTTAAAACGGTTTTCAGCTTTTTTAAAAGTGGTTTCATCAATTTCAAATTCGCCATACCAAATGTAATTGTATAAATAAGATAAATACGTGAAATCTTCTTTATAAACAGGGCTTTGAAGCTCGTACAAATAATCTGAATTGGTTTTTTCGATATCCCATTCAATATAATGGTTTTGCGCCATGACCTTCAATAACCATAAATAATAATACCTGATGGCAAGTCTTTTTTCTCCTTTTTCTAAGCTTTCCTGAATTAGTTTTTTGAAATCCAAAAGATGGATATTTTTCTCTAATTCAGAATAATGAATGGTTTTTTTGTTGGCGTCTTTACCAAAAATCCATTTTCCTTCTTTACCGATTACTGCTTTTACAATAAGATAAATTACAACAACAATAATTGCTACAGCCAGTATTCTCAAAACTATAGCAACCACATTAAGTGCTGCCGCAGGATTACGAAAAGTAAACAGATTTCTTAAAATGCTGGCAAGCCATTCTTTAAAATGATCCCACCAGTTTTTTTCGGGTGCTTTGTATTCATATACAAAATCACTGTCCTTATATTTTTTCTTGAAATTTTTCGGAAAAGATTTAGCTTCTATGGAATCCGAATCAATCTGGATATCATTTTCAGTATACTTTACCGAAGAAATTTTTGGAGGATCAATATTAATTTCCAAAGAATCTTCCTGAGCATTTGCTGAGATGCCAAAGAAAAAAAGGAAAAATAAAACAAAGTAAATTTTATTCATTATCGGTTTCTGGTTAAGCAATTAGGCTGATAATTGTGTTTTTTTGTGAACGATATAAGGATAAACCAGATAATAAAATGAAATTACACCCAGCGTAAACAGAATAATAAAACTGCTTAACCAATTGGGCATATCAATAGAATATCTTGTAATAAAACCTTCAAGAAATCCTGCACTTATCGTAAAAGGGAATGTGCTCAGGAATATTTTGAAACTGTTTTTGAAACCAATTTTAAAAGAATTTATTCTCGAAAATGTTTTAGGAAAAAGAATAGAAGCACCTAAAATAAATCCGGCTGCCGTTTCTATTACGATCGCAAAAATTTCCATAGAACCATGAATCCAGATTCCGCGGACACTTTTCCAGAAAACGCCCTGTTCGTAAAAAAAGTATTGAAAAGAACCTAACATAATACAGTTTTGCATGGAAATATAAAAAGTTCCAAGTCCGCCAAAAATGCCGTAAATGTAACATCTTGCTCCTACATAGAGGTTATTCATCGTGATTCCGATAAAACTTCCCCAGTTGCTTCCGGTACCGTAAACCGCCATCGGATCTCCTTTTTTGATGTTATCCAGAGTCATATTAACGTAGCCATCGCCCAAAATTAGTCTGACAAAATTCTGGTCGTAAATCGCAGAAACGACCCCAATACCAACCATTATAAAAAAGAGAACAAAAGAATACAGTAAATATCTTCTGTATTCGTAAACAAGCAACGGAACTTCGGTTTTAAAAAACTCCAAAAACCTGTTTTTTTCTGCCCGTTTCGTTTTGTAAATTTTCTGATAAATCTGAGAAGCAAGATGATTTAAGTAAATTACAGTCTTACTTTTTGGATAATATGTTTGGGCATACGACAAGTCATTCATCATTTGAATGTACAAATTAGCCAACTCATCAGGATTTTTTTTAGCTTTACCGAAAATTGCTAGCTCAAATTCCAGCCATTTTTCTTTATTTTGTTTTATGAAGGCGATCTCTCTCATTGAAGGCTAAAATATAAAATATGTCAGAATTATCAATAAATACGACACAAAATGTCAAAATAAATTTTATAGCAGCCTCTGCGGGCGAGCGAATAGGATCTTACTTTATAGATCTTGCTATAAAAATAGCCTATGTTTTAGTTATTACTATGGTATTTTTTTACTGGTTAAAGCTAGGTTTGTTACTGGATAAATTAGACAACTGGTCCAGAATGTCTATTATTTTCTTATTTTATTTACCCGTTATAATTTATTCAATCACTTTAGAAAGCATTTTTGAAGGACAAACAATTGGGAAAAAAATTGTCAAAATAAAAGTGGTGAAAATCGACGGTTATCAGGCCGGTTTTGGAGATTATCTGATGCGTTGGTTTTTCAGGCTGGTTGATATTTCTATTTTTAGCGGAATAATTGCTTTAATAACCGTAGTTTCAAGTAAAAAAGGCCAGCGTCTGGGCGATATGGTGGCAGGTACGTCTGTCATTACTTTAAAAAATAAAATCAATATAAGCCACACTATTCTTGAAGAAATAGGAACGGCTTATGTGCCCACATATCCTTTGGTTATAAAGTTGTCTGATAATGATATGCGAATAGTAAAAGAGACTTTTCAAAGAGCAGAAATCAAAAATGATTATGAAACAATTGCAAAATTAGTTTCTAAAGTTGAAAGCGTTACCGGAATCAAAAATCAATCAGGAAACCAACGGGATTTTCTTCGTGTGATTTTAAAAGATTACAATTTTTATACACAGAATATGTAAGGTAAAATGAGTCACAAAAGTAAAGTTTTATAAAAAAAATAAGCTTTTACCCTTTGTACCTCTGACCCTTAGAACCTTTGCAACTCAAGAAAAAATGTTTCATTTATTAGATATAATCGGTACGATGGCTTTTGCAATGTCCGGCGCTTTGACGGCAATGCACAAAAAACTCGATCCGTTTGGGGTTTTTATTATTGCATTTGTAACCGCGGTTGGAGGCGGAACGCTTCGCGATGTTTTAATCGGACGAACTCCGGTCGGATGGATGATGGACCTGCAATATGTTTATGTAATTATTTTAGGATTCGGACTTGCCATTTTATTCCGTAAAAAATTTGATAAATTAAGGACATCCTTATTTTTATTTGATACAATTGGGTTGGGAGTTTTTACTCTGATTGGTTTAGAAAAAGGAATTTCAATTGGTTTGCATCCCGTAATTTGTGTTGCATTAGGAACAATGACTGCTTGCTTTGGCGGTGTGATTCGTGATATTTTATGTACCGAAATCCCAACTATTTTCAGAAGGGAAATTTATGCAACGATTTGCATTTTGGGAGGAATCGTATTTTTTATTCTTAGAAAGTTTAATCTCGAAGATGATATTTTATATTTGGTAACGTCTCTGTTAATCATTGCTATACGATTATTAGCTGTGAAATATAAATGGTATTTAAAAGCATTTGATCACAAATAAGTGCCAAGAAAATCCTGAAATCAAAATGGCTGAATATACCGTAAAAAGATACGATCAAAATAATTTTAATGTTTGGAACGATTTTATCGGTCAGGCCAAAAATGCCACTTTTTTGTTTCACCGGGATTTTATGGAATATCATAAAGACCGGTTTGATGATTTTTCACTTTTAGTTTTTGACAATAAAAAGCTGATTGCTGTTTTGCCAGCCAATAAAAATGAAAATTCCGTGTACTCGCATCAGGGACTTACGTATGGAAGTTTGATTTATAATGATCAGACAAAACTAAGTTCTGTAATTGAAATTTTTCAGGCAGTTTTGTTTTATTTACATGAAAATAAAATCGAAAAACTACATTTTAAAACACTTCCTTCAATTTATAATATCAAACCGGCAGAAGAAATTTTATACAGTTTGTTTTTAGCGGAAGCGAAATTAATCCGCAGGGATTCTCTTTCTGTTATTGATTTGTCTCAGGAAAATTCAGTTTCAAAAATCAGAAAAAGGAATTTAAAAAAAGCAGTTTCAAATCAGTTAATTATTAAAGAAGAAGATAATTTCGAATCTTTTTGGAATGAAATTTTAATTCCGAATCTTGATAAAAAACACAATGCAAAACCGGTTCATTCTATAGAAGAAATAAATCTTTTAAAATCGCTGTTTCCAAAAAATATTCATCAGTTTAATGTTTATTCTAAAGATAAAATTGTAGCCGGAACAACTGTTTTTGAAACCGAAACAACGGCACATTGCCAATATATTTCGAAGTTTGAAAATGAAGACAATTTAGGAAGCCTTGACTTTTTATTTCAATATTTGATTGAGGAAAGATTTACCAAAAAACGGTTTTTTGATTTCGGAATTTCGAATGAAAATCAGGGAAAAAAACTAAACGAAGGATTATCCTACTGGAAAGAAAGTTTTGGAGCTTCTACAATTATCCACGATTTTTATGAAGTTGAAACTTCTAATTATACTTTATTAAACAACGTTTTGATATGATTTCTTTTTTAGACCTAAAAAAAATAAACGAACCGTATGAAACTGCTTTTCAGGAAAAACTGAAATCGGTTTTAGACAACGGCTGGTATATTTTAGGAAAAGAAACAGAAACGTTTGAAAAGGCATTTGCTGCATATTGTAATGCTAAATTTTGTATCGGAGTCGGAAACGGTTTTGATGCTTTAACATTGATTTTTAAAGGTTATATTCAACTGGAAAAACTTCAAAAAGGAGATGAAGTTATTGTTCCTGCAAATACATATATTGCCAGTATTCTGGCTATTTTAGAGGCCGATTTAATTCCGGTTTTGGTTGAACCCAGACTTGAAACATACAATATTAATCCCGATTTGATTCAGGAAAAAATTACTCCTAAAACAAAAGCAATTCTAGCCGTTCATTTGTACGGACAATTTGCGGAAATGGATGAAATCAACAAAATTGCAGATCAAAAAAATCTTCTGATAATTGAAGATGCTGCACAATCTCACGGTATAGAAAAAAATCTAAAATCTAATATCTGCAATCTACAATTCGCCGCCGCTTACAGCTTTTATCCTGGAAAAAATTTAGGCGCTTTGGGTGATGGCGGTGCCATTACAACAAACGATTCAGAATTGGCAAAAGTCATTTTCTCGCTCCGAAATTATGGTTCCGAAAAAAAATATCATAATGAATATATTGGTGTAAATTCAAGATTAGATGAATTGCAGGCTGCATTTCTAAATTTGAAATTACCAAACCTAAATGACGATAATGAAAAACGACGCGCAATTGCAAAACGTTATTTATCAGAAATTAAAAATGATAAAATCGCATTGCCGTCTTGGGATTTTTCAAATAATCATGTTTTTCATTTATTTGTGATAAGAACAGAAAACAGACTAGGACTGCAGGAATATTTGACCCAAAATAATATTCAGACGGTAATTCATTATCCAATTCCGCCACATAAACAAAAAGCTTTTCGCGATTGGAATAATTTGTCATTTCCAATTACAGAGAAGATTCATAATGAAGTTTTGAGTTTACCGATCAGTCCGGTTTTAACGGATGATGAAGTTGATTTTGTTATTGAAGTTTTAAATCGATATTAAATTGAACTTTTTAAAAAAAATAATCCAAACCAATTTATTTAAGATCACTTCCTTAAATAGTTTAAGCGTAGGAT
>SEBM01000113.1 GCA_004296145.1 Flavobacterium sp. | reverse complement strand
TTATAATACCTAATGCCAATGCGATCTATTATTTCGACATTTTTATTTTTAATATTTGCCTGTTCAAATTCTTATGCACAACTGAGTTCTGATAAAATATTCGAAAGTTTTAAACAGGGAGAACGTACCAATTGCTCGTCAATTGCTTTTATCAAAGCGTCTTTAAACATTTACGGATTAGACAATCTTTTTGTTACTGAAAAATTAACAGACAGTTTGTATCAGATTACCTTAAAAAATAACGCCACTTTTCAGCTAAAAATAGACGAATTGAACAAAGCCAAATTTTCTGCCGGTTTTGTATTTATCAAATTTAATGAAGACAGCGAGAAGATTAAAGATTACGCCGTGCTGACTTATGCGGTAATGGCCAAATACAAACAGATTATTGACAAGGAAAAAACTTTTGACAGAGCTCTAGAAGATTTAGAAGACGGTGAAGTATATACACCAACAATTTATAAATATTTAGGTTTTCAAAAAGGAAAACAAGTTGAAGAGTTAAAACGCCTTTCGGGAAGCGAATATTGCGGCGTTGTAGCGTGGTCAAATGCGCATGCAGTCTTTGTTTGTGAAGATTTTATGGATTATTATGGCAACAAAAAAAGTCTTTGGCATAAATATCCGGGACGTTTTAGAATTATAAAATCTTAAAGAGAAATAACTAAACTTTAATACAAATACCATTCAAAAATTAAATTTCGGGTGGTATTTTTGTTTTATATAAATGCCCCAAAATAAAGCCGAACTTAATATGACACGAGAAAATTATATTCCCTTTCATAAAGAATTCTTACTCGAACAACAAATTGCCGCTTTCTCTGAAGATCAAAAAAAGGTTGATGATTTTAAAAAGTTATTTGACATTGTCGAACATTATTATCATTATGAGGCTTTTAACCTGAACCGAAACCTGAAAAAGAATTATGCTTTGTTTGATCCCGATCTTAGCGAAAAGGAACGTGAGGCATTTATTGGAAAAAGTGATTTTTCTGTTTTTAAAGAAACACTGCGTACGGTTTTAAAACATGGCAATTATACCCGAATCGAAAAAGAAACGCTGGACAAAGCTTTTAAAGAATCGGATTTGATTGGTTTGAATCTTTCTATAGATTTTAATGCTTTTAAAGATTACGAATTGTACGTGCGCGGAAGCCACAAAGCAAAAGAAACGGTTAAAAAATATATTTTCTGGAAGAAAGAAATCGAGGTTGAATACTATGACCGTGTTATGATTTACCTGAATTATAACGAAGCCGATTACCTGAAAGAGAAAAAAGTTAAATTAGGAAAAATGCCTGTTGATCCGGGTTCTATCGGATTGAAGATTTTTAAGCGTGTTCCTAAAAACGATTTGGAAACGATTTTTCCGAATGCCATTCCGAGAATGTCTACGCGCGATAAATTGTTCTTTTGGGTTCCGGGAATCGGCGGCGGGATTTCGCTGTTGAGTACAACGGTAATTCCGGCATTAATTGGTATGTATGCCGCATATCAATCGGGCGAAGCCATTGATTTATTAAACAGTAAAGCGTCGCTGAATCAGGGCTTAATCGCGTTGGGAATTTTGTGTGCGTATTTATTTCGCCAGTACAGCAATTTCATCAATAAAAAAATCCGATACGGAAAAATGCTTTCCGACAGTCTTTATTTTAAGAATTTAGGAAATAACAGCGGTGCGTTTTATTCGCTTTTAAATTCATCTGAAGAAGAAGTTTTAAAAGAAACCATTCTTGCTTATACTTTTTTAGAAAAAAGCCCGAATCCGTTAACGGCTGAAGAACTTGATTCGCAAATTGAATCCTGGTTTGAAACAAAACTTAATACTATTCTGGATTTTGATGTTACAGATGCTTTAGACAAATTAAAAAGCATCGGCCTTGGAATTGAAACCAGTGGAAAATGGCATGTGATTCCACTCGAAAAAGCATTAATCACAATTGATGAATTATGGGATAATGTTTTTGATTATAATCAGAAATAAAAAAAGAGGATTTTAAAAATCCTCTTTTTTGTTGTATAATATTGTAAAAAACTATTCTTCTTCTACTTCAACAAGATCTTCTACAGATTCTCCTGTATCACCAACAGAAACAATTTCAGGTTTTGAAGCTTTTAATGCATTGAATCTTTCCAATTGCTCCAACTCCCCTTCTTCTCCGCTAAAATATGGAAAAACATCCATAATCGGTGATTCTGAAATTGCCGGAATTGTATAATCTCCCATGGTATTTTTCATTACCGTAATTGTATTGTCATACGCTTCTTTTACATCATTGGCCTGAACCAAAAGATACATATTCGATTTTCTTTCTTTTCCGCTTTCTTCATCATAAGCCATCAAGGAAACTTTTGATTTAAACCAGCGATCGGCATTTTCAAAAGGATGTATTTCGGCATAGTTCGCCACTTTTATATTCGTGATTTTAAATTCTTCACTCACATACGCAGCCATTTCTTCATTAATTCTGCTTTCTGCTTCTGTATAAGATACAGCGTCTACCAAATAAGGTTCTGTGGTCACTTTTTGTCCACCAAGCTCATCTGTTTTTCTGTATTTTACTTTGCATTCGTACCAAATTGCGCTCATTTCTTTCAATTTTTAAGGATGTCAAAGATAAATTTTAGGAGATAGAAAATCGACAATTTCAGAAATAGATATTCACAATTTGAGTTAAATTTTTTGTTTCCTTTTTTTACAGAACGATTCTCTTCTTAATAATTTATTAATTAAAAAGCTATACCAAACAGTAAATTATACTGTAAAATAATGTCTAAATTTGTAAGGATACTACTTTAAAAAAGTGTCGCATAAACCCCGAATTATTTAACTTAAAAAACTACAAAATGAAACTTACCAAATATCTTAGCGAACAAGGTTATGATTTAATCGAAGGTCCTGTAAGAAATCATAAACCTTTGCAATTATGGTTAAAACAGCCACTTGACGAAGCACAGCTTTATTATGCGAGTATTGATCACGCCTTTAAAAGTGATGTGATTTTGAATGAAATTGAAAATCCGGCACTAACAGTAAACAGTACTCAAAAAGACGATTACGGATTCAATATCGGTATTACACTTCTGGAAGAAATCCTGAGAACACTTGGTCTTGGTTCCTTAGAAATTACGACTAAAATAAAATCCGGAAAAACGGTAACGATTAGTTATGAAAACTCCATTACAAAAGAATATGCGATTGGCAACGTAGAAGAATATCTGTATGCTGCCGATTTTCTGCACCCAAATCCGTCACTTCTAAAGAATGCCAACCGAAATAATATCCTTCTAATTACAGGAACTGTATTTGCCAAAAATCTGGTTGTTGATATTGAAACTAATTTTAGTCTGGATGCTGCTCTGGTTGCCAGTTTAAACGGAATTGCAGACGGAAAACTTGATTTTACGATCAGTAATGAGAATAAACTAAAAATGGTTTCAAACGTAGGCGTTTATTTCCCGATTGCCGTAAAAGCAAACCGCATCGATTTTGACCGAAGCCGTTTTAAAAAATTAATTTTAGTGAGCGACAGCTATAATATATTCTAATCAAAACCTGAGAGAAAGTACAAATCTTTTGGGCGGTGAACAAAGTGATAAAAAATTCTATAGCTTTGTTATATAACTAACTAAACCCAAAAATATGAGAACTTTAGAACAATGGTTTGCAGAATATGCAGTAAGTCATCAGAATCCTAAAAATAAGGCGATACATTATGTTTGTGTGCCGGCAATTTACTTTTCGATCGTTGGCTTATTAATGAGTATTCCGAGTGGTATTATTGCTGATACATTACAACTAAATGCGCCTATTATAGAAAACTGGGCTGTTGTTGTTTTGATTTTTGTATTGATTTTCTATATCCGTTTATCAGTTGCGATGGCGGTTAAGATTGCGATTTTCTCAGCGATTTGTCTTGTTGTAAATTATTATATCGGTCAGTTTGTTCCGTTATGGATGTTTTCTATTGGTGTTTTTGTCATTGCCTGGATTGGACAATTTTACGGACATAATATTGAGGGCAAAAAACCTTCTTTCTTAAAAGATCTTCAGTTTTTAATGATTGGTCCTGCATGGGTTGTGGAGAATTTGTTTTCTAAGAAAAGTTAGGAGTTATGAATTATTAGTTAGGAGTTATAAGTTTATATCAAACTCTTAATTTGGTTTTGTTTCATTCGGTTTTCCAAAATATGCAATTGGTATATTTTTGGTTTACCAATAAGATATTTATCTATTAATCTTAAATCAATTATTATGAAAGTAACTTATTATGGGCATTCCTGTTTTTCAGTTTTTGCCAACGGAAAACATATTCTTTTTGATCCTTTTATTACGCCAAACGAATTAGCAAAAGACATTAATGTAGATGAAATAAAAGCAGATTATATTTTTGTTTCGCACGCTCATTATGATCATATTCAGGATGTTGAAAGAATAGCCAAAAACACCGGCGCTAAGGTTTTGGGAAATTTTGAAATCTACAACTGGCTCTTAAAAAACGGTATTGAAAATGCACATCCAATCAATCCCGGCGGAAAATTCAGTTTTGATTTCGGAACCGTGAAGTGTGTGATAGCGCAGCATCCAAGCAGTTTCATGGACGGAAGTTATGGCGGAATTGCCTGCGGTTTTGTACTGACAACTGTTGACGGAAATTTCTACTACAGCGGCGATACGGCATTAACCCTGGACATGCAATTGATTCCGAAATTTACCAAACTTGACTTTGCTGTTTTGCCAATCGGCGACGGACTTACCATGGGAATTGAAGAAGCAATTGAAGCATCTAAATTGGTTGGCGTTTCTAAAATTTTAGGCGTTCATTACGATACTTTTGGTTTCATTGTAATGGATCATCAAAAAGCGGAAAATGATTTTAAAAACGCAAATCTGAATCTTTATTTGCCTAAAATTGGCAGCACGATTGAGTTATGATATTTGCTTTATTTCGTGAAAGCTTATTCTTTTAGCGAAATAAAACAGCGATCTCTATGACAAACTTATACGAACTCATTATCGAATAAAAACAATCTATTTGTTTGTTCCTGAATATATTAAGTTTAAATTTACATAAACACAAAACTAATATAAGATGAGAAAAATAATTGTTTTGTCAATGATTTCGTTAGACGGCGTTTTGCAGGCTCCGGGCGGACCGGAAGAAGATAAATCAGACGGATTTAAATTTGGAGGCTGGTCGGCACCTTATGGCGATGAAGCTTACAGTAAGGCGGTAAAAAACGAAATAAAACCTGCAGATTATCTTTTGGGTAGAAAAACATTTGAAATCTGGGAAGACTATTGGCCGAAAAACGCAAAATTCTGGCCCGGAATTAACAAAGGAAACAAATACGTTCTCTCGAAAACCAGAAAAAAATCAGATTGGAAAAATTCTACTTTCATTACAAGTCTGGACGATATAAAAAAACTCAAAGACTCTGAAGGTATGGACATTCAGGTTTGGGGAAGCAGTGAGCTTATTCATTTATTATTAAAAAATGATTTAGTAGATGAACTAAGGTTAAAAATTCATCCGTTACTGCTTGGCAAAGGAAAAAAGCTTTTTGATGCTGCTGCACATCCGTCAGGATTTACATTAATTGAAAGTAATGTAACGACAACCGGTGTTATTTTAGCGCATTATAAACGTGCCGGAGAAGTAAAAACAGGAAATGCAGGAGAAACTATTAAATAATAATTTAACCAAAATACCAAAACCATGGAGAATAAAAATAATGTACCTGTATTTACTTTTAGCATTGTAGCCATTATTCTAGGCGTTGCATTATACAAACAATTTAACTTTGAAACTTTAAAGTTTGAGAAACCTGCTTTGGCAATTCTCTATTTTGTTGTTTTTGCATTTTCAGTGTATGTTTTGATTAAAAATTTTAGGAAAAAAGCTGAAAAGTAAAAAGACCTTTATTTAAAAATACAAAAGCCTGTTAGTACAAAACAGGCTTTTTTGCTTTTATCCAAACTAAATTTTTGAATCGGTTGTTAGTTTAAACAATCTTTTTAACGCCGGGAATTTTTAAAACAAGCCATCCAAAACTGTAACTTATTACCACTATAATCGGTGCCATGAAAAGAAATTTTATTGCCGGATCGATTTGCCAATTTCTGATAAGTAATGTTAAACCAACTATTACAAGCGGATGAAAGATGTAAACTACAAAATTACTGCGTGCAATTTTGGTAAGAAATACTGAAGTGTTGTTCCAGCTTTTTCTTCCTTTTATAAGAAATACGGTTAAGATAGAAATTCCAATCCATTGTTCCCAAACGGCATATAATAGCGATTGCCAGTGAAATCCTCCCGAATACCAGGAAACCGGCATTCCTGATTTTGCTTTTATAATGAAAAAAACCGGAAAGAAAAGTAAACACAATATTATTGATAATTTAAGGTGTTTTCTGGTTTTGTCTGTAAGCTGCTCAAACCAATTGTTTCTGAAAGCGATTATTCCGATAATGAACCATGCGATATATTGCGTAAAATGACCTAATTGAAAACCAACAGGTTCCAAAACCCATCCGACAGGAAATACAATTCTAACAAAGAAACTGATGATTCCTGTTAGTACTGCAAATAATAAAATCTGAAATGTTCCTGGCGCCGGAATTGGTTTTACAGAATTGATTTTGAAAAGCTTTTGTATCAATATATAAATGAAAGTAAAAACCAGCAAAGCAGCCACAAACCACATTACTCCAAAATCGATCCAGCTATTGTAACCTGACAGGTATTGAAGAAACGTTATGTGATTTCCTTTTGCAAAATAATACACTAAATAACTCACTATTGGAGAAAGTACAAAGGAGTAAAAAAGTAACGGAATGGCAAGTCTGATGAGACGATCTGTTATGAATTTTGCCGTACCTTTTTTAGCATACGAAGAATCTGTAAAGTAAGCGGCAAGCAGGAAAAAAAAGCCCATAAAAAAAGATTGATTGATACTCACAAACATGGTCATGGGTACAAGTGCGGCAAAATAACTTGTTTTCTGAACCCAGTACCAGCAGCCCGAACCTCCGTAGGTAATCACGGTGTGATGAAGAATAACCAAAATGGTTAATATTGTTTTGATATTGTCAATGTAGAATAACTTGTTTGATTGACCTGAATTGGAAATTGTTGATGACATAACGTTTTGTTGTAGTTGCTTTTTGTAACCGGCTTTCGGTTGCTGATGCAAACGTACAACAAGAAAAACCCTTGTAAATTGGGGATGTTATGAGTAACTAGCTTTTGTGACGAATAACTAGTTTATGCTATAGATCGCTGTCTGAGCTCCTGATAACAGTTGTTGAAATTATCAAGTTGTTTTCTGGAAACCGGAATTTTTTCGTCAGTATTAGTAAATGACAATAAATAGCCTTGCGAATTTCCGGTCACTTTTTCGACCTTAAACATGTTTACTAAATAGGTTCTATGACATCTGAAGAAATGCGGATAATTAGAAATCTGCGTTTCGAATTGGGTAAGTGAAATTCGTTTTAATTCGATTTCAATTTTACCATTGACTGCTTTTGTTAATTCGATATAATTTCCGTCGGCTTTTACGAACAATAAATCTTCGATATTCAGACTAAAATCATCCTGCTTAACTTGTGTGTTTATAAAAAGTATGGAAGGAGTTTCTTTTTTATGTGATTGAATTTCGAGCGGCTGAAACTGAAGTACAAACGGCGACCCTTTTTGTGACTGAAAATAGAAACTTACGACTCTGAGAAAAAAATAAAAGAATACTCCGGCTATAAAACAGTTTCTGATTTCTTCGTATAAATAACGAAGTGACCAATTATTAGCATTGTTATAAATTAAATCACGCATCAAGAAACTAGCCAAACCAGCCAGAATAAGGAATGCGCCAATATTGAGATATTCTTTGAGTAAATTCCAATGCTGAATTTTGCCTTTACGGAGTCTGAGATAATTTACGATTGAAAAATAAACGTACAATATAAATGCCGGAGAAAAAGCGTGTAGTGCGCAGATAAAAATGTAGTGCATTTTATGCTCCGGTACGTAAACTCCAAATGGTGTAAACAACAAAAGAAAAAGCATAAGGGTTGCAAAAACAACAAAACAGCTTTTAAGCAAATTTGCCGGCTCATATCTTGAAGGATATTCGATCTCTTTTACTAAATGTTCTTTGTTGATGTAGAATTGCATAAATAGATGCTTCGGGTCGGTTACTCTATTAATTTTCCCTCATTTAACCTTCCTGAAATAATATCAGGCTAATTTTGAAATGGGTTACTTTCGCAAACGAATATAAGAAATAAATCAACCTTTTGATTAAATTCTAAATTCAGAAATTTATTAAACGAAAAAACATCTTAGTGAGTCTAAGATGTTTTTATTTATTGTCATTTTTAATGAAATAATTAATCAATTACAATACTATCAATTGCTTTCTGAAAGGCATTTTCCATTACTCCCGGCACTTTCAAACCTTCGGCGCGAACTGCGGTCAGATCTGTCATTCCTAAAAATCCAAGAAACGCTTTTAAGAAAGGAACAACAAAGTCGTTAGCTTTTCCCGGGCCTTCAGAATAAATTCCGCCAGACGTCATTGCTACATAAATTTTCTTTCCTGTAATTAATCCTGTCGGACCGTTTTCACCATATCCAAAAGTTATTCCGGCTCTTGTAATATGATCAATCCAGGCTTTCAATGATGTGTGGATTGTAAAGTTGTAAAGTGGTGCGCCTATCACTATTATATCTGAAGCTAATAATTGTTTTACCAAGTCGTTTGACAACTTTACAGATTCCCGGTCTTCAGTAGTGAGTTGCTCATTCGGAATAAAGAATGATCGAAGGACTTCAGGAGTTAAATGTGGAATTTTCAAATCAACCAGATTTAATTCTTCGACTGTATTTTCAGGATATTTTTCCTGAATTTTTTCGATTATGGCGTGACCAAGTTTGATGCTGTATGATTGATCGCCTTGTAAACTTGACATTAAATGAAGAATGCGTGTCATAAAAATGTAATTAGTTGTTATTTTAATTTGCTTTAAAAACCTCAAAAACTACTTAAGACATTTTTTATATTTTTTTGTCTTTACTGTAGATTTTCGAATTTTATCCTCAACAAAATTATCGTTAACAACAATGCAAAATGCTGCACTTACCCCAAGGAAAGTAGTTACTTTTAGGAAAGTGTGTATCTTTGCCACTATGAAAATAGCTGAATATGAACCGCTTCCAACAAAGGAAGAATGTGACGGATCTCTAAGAAATATAATTGACGCGTTGTACGTTTTAAACGGAAAATGGAAAATTCCGTTGATACTCTGCCTTGTGCAATCTCCCAAAAGATTTAATGAAATCCAGAAGACACTTAACGGAATTTCACCGAAAGTTTTGGCCAAAGAACTCAAGGATTTAGAATTAAACGAGTTTGTAAAGCGAAATGTTTATCCGAGTACTCCGGTAACTATAATATACGAAGCAACAGATTATAGTAAAACATTACAAAATGTAATTGGTGAATTGAGTATTTGGGGTGCACAACATAGGGAGAAAATTAAGGAAAGTATGAGGAAATGATCTTATTCAATTACGCTCTTTAATGGAATTTTCATTTGTATTTAAATCTCTATAAAACAAAGTTTTTGTAATCGAACATTTATTATATTCGCTTTGTAAAATTCTAATTTTAACACTAAAAGTCAAATTAAGTGAATCAAAAAAAATCTTCTGTTGATCCAGTAATAAGAA
>SEBM01000112.1 GCA_004296145.1 Flavobacterium sp. | reverse complement strand
ATTATAAAGCCATTCATTAATCAAATAATTGACCATAGATTAAACTTTCGAATAAAATCAAGTCGAAAAGCTCGAAAATTTTCGATTTATTCAATCACTTTACAAACAAAACCATTATGAAACAGACCAACCGTATAGAAATAAACCAACTTTATGTCAGTAAGTCGTTTAAGTTTAAAAAATAATTACAAATAATACATTATATGAATCAAAGAAAAATAATTGTTGTACTTATAGTATTGTCAACGGGAATATTTTCAGGTTTTTCTCAAGGGAAAAAAAATAGGAATTCCAAAAATAATATCTACAAAACAGAAATGAAGAATCTTCATTCTGCTATTGAAAGTAATTTCCACGACAGTGTTTCGGGTTATTATTTTGTGGATTTAGATCCTGCTAAAAGAGAGACAAAATTTGGACATAAAAGAGAATACAGCTGGTTATGGGCGCTATGTGCCATGTTTGAAGCTACAAACGAAATTGAAAAAGTAGACAAAAAATCGAATTTAGTAGATAATATTTTTGCAAGCATGCAGCCTTATTACGATCCCGCGCCGCCTAAACCTGGTTATGGCGAATATATCGTAAAATTGAGCCAAGGACAGAGATACTATGATGATAATCAGTGGATCGGGATAACAGCTTTGGATATTTATGAAAGAACCGGCAAAAAAACGTATTTAGATTTAGGGAAGTCAATGTATGACTTTATGATGACAGCATCAGACGATGCACTGGGCGGTGGATTGTATTGGAGAGAAAAAGATTTTGAAACCAAAAACACTTGTTCAAACGGCCCAGGTATTATTGTAGCTCTTAAGATGTATAAAGCATTTAAGGAAAAAAAATATCTGGATAATGGACTGAGTATATACAATTGGACGAATGAAAAACTGCAAACTCCTGACGGCCTGTTTTATGATAATATCAAAGTAAAAGATGGATCAATTGGAAAAGCGATATTCTCATACAATTCAGGAACAATGCTTCAGTCAAATCTGTTTTTATATGAAATTACATCTGAGAAAAAGTATCTTGAAAGAGCTGTTAAAATAGCAGACGTTTCTTTGGAATATTTTTACGGAAATGGGAAATTCAGGGATGGTTATTGGTTCAACGCTGTTTTGCTTCGCGGATACCAACATCTTTTAAAACATAATAAAGATTTGAAATATATTTATGGATTTAAAAAATGTCTTGATAATGCCTTGAAAGAAAACAAAACAGAAAAAGGGCTTTTTGCAGGACAAGATGGTGTTTATAATTTAGTAGAACATGGTGGAATGCTCGAAATACTGGCACGATACGCTGACCTTGAAAATCATTATAATTTAGCAAAATAAAAAGTATTTTAAAAAGAGCTGTTCATTAAGGCTTTCTAATAAAAAAAATATGAATAAACTTCAAACAACTACTTTCTTTTCATTTTTAACTTTTGCATTGTTGATGTCTGGGAATGTGTTCTCTCAGAAGGCTGTAAAAACTGAAAAATCTTCTATTTCAAAAAAAGAAATTGGAAAAGTTCAGGAGCAAGATGTTTATCAATATACCCTGCAGAATAAAATGGGAATGCAGGTACAGCTCATTACATACGGAGCAGCTATTACTAATATTGTAACGCCAGACAAGGATGGAAAAATGGGCAGTGTAGTGCTTGGTTTCGATTCGCTTTCACAGTATGCAGGATCAGAAAACCAACTTCTGGGTTCTACCGTGGGCCGTGTTGCAAATCGGATTTCAAACAAAGAATTTACACTTGACGGTACGCTTTACAAACTTTCTTCGGATATTCATGGAGGTGTAAATGGCTTTGACAAGCGCATTTGGAAAGCAAAAGAGATATTGGCAAAAAATGAACCTTCTGTCGAAATGACTTATTTAAGTGAAGACGGGGAAGAAGGTTTTCCTGGGAATTTGTTGGTTACCGTTACTTTTACGCTTAAAAATAGTAACGAACTGGTTATAGATTACAAAGCATCTACAGATAAAGCAACTCCTTTGGTTCTGACTAATCATACTTATTTTAATCTTTCGGGAGGAAAGGATAATAAAGCATTAGATACTCAGTTAACGGTAATGGCAGATCGGTATTTAGAATACGGGGGAGGAAGTATGCCAACTGGAAATATTCTGGATGTGAAACAAACGCCATTTGATTTTACGGTATCTAAAACCATCGGCAAAGACATAGAAAAGGTGCAACAGTATACTAATGGTTACGATGTGACTTTTGCACTGAGAAACCAGAGTGGTAAATTAGCTCTGGCAGCAAAAGCGTACGAACCGCTAAGCGGAAGAGAAATGGAAGTTTATACTACCGAGCCGGGTGTTGTGTTTTATTCAGGAAATTGGCTAAGTGAAAAACTAAAAGGACGCGGCGGACAACCTTACACAAAAAATGGGGCATTTTGTCTGGAAACCCAGCATTACCCAAACGCAATCAATACACCTGCTTTTCCTGATACAGTCTTGCGTCCTGAACATAACTTTACTTCACAGACAATCTACAAATTTCTTGTTCGGAAGTAAGAATGCACTAGAGTGAACAAAATTACTGAGTCAATCTAATTGACTAACATCTAGTTACGAGATAAAAAAAAACGGGACAAAAGATGATTTTTATCTTTTGTCCCGTAGAGTGACCCTTACTGAACAATTTACAAATCATTTTATGAATGATTTAAAGAAATTGGCTTATTTTCAATTTGATTTTTAAGATAATTATCTTGTTTTTTTGTTTTGAAGCGGTTTGTATGTATTGTAGGGGTGAATGAAAATATTTAACTTGATTATTATGATATTAAATTCTATTCCCTAGTAACAGAATGCGGTTTTAATTTTGCTCCGTTTATACGGTCGATTTCGGCTTCTATTTCATTGGGTGAAAAAGTGGCAGGAAGTTGTGATGGAGGATATTTTATAAAGGTTTCCAAGAACGCAACAGAATGAAATACTACCTGACCAATTATGAAAGCATTTTTAAATTGCCATGCATCATATTGGTCAGATGCTATTGCTGCTCGTTCAAATGGATCCATACGCAAATTAAAAAGCAGAGGTACTCTATAAGTGGTGAAGGGATCACGCCAAACGCTAAAACCACCAGGAGCGGGCTGTTCACGGATTACAATTTTCCAGTCATTGTATCTGTAACCAACAAGCTGGGCATCATCATTAAAGTATGCAAATTCTGTACGTGAACTTTTATTTGTCTTACCGGTTAAATATTCCAACTGGTTAAAACCATCCAGATGCAGCTGCCATTTTTTTCCTGCGATTGAAGCTCCTTTTAACAGGTCATCTTTAAGTGTTTTATTTCCAGCAGCAGCCAGCAGGGTAGGAAACCAGTCCAAACCTGAAAACATTTGGTTGGATACCGTGTTTGGTTTTATTTGTCCAGGCCAACGAATAAAAGCAGGAACCCTGTAAGCGCCTTCCCAATTTGTGTTCTTTTCACTTCTGAATGGTGTGCTGGCCGCATCAGGCCAGCTGAATTGGTTTGGTCCATTGTCGGTTGTAAATATAACTATAGTATTATTGGCAATTCCCATCTCTTCAAGAGCTTTCATCAGCTTGCCAACATTCATATCCATCTCAATCATACCATCTGCATACTCATTGTCAGGCATGCCACTCTGACCTCGCATTGATGCTCTTACGTGCGTAAAGACATGCATCCTTGTAAAATTCATCCAAGAAAAAAATGGTTTACCTTCCTTTGATTGTTTTTTCATCCATTCTATACAGGCACTGGTAGTTTCGTCATCAATGGTTTCCATTCTTTTTTTGTCCAATGGTCCTGTATCTTCTATTTTTCCATTGGCATACGTATGCAGAACTCCTCTGGGTTTATAACTTTTTGTGAACTGAGGATCATCTTGCTCTTTTGGAAAGTTTGGATTTTCTGGTTCTTCTTCTGCATTTAAATGATAAAGATTGCCGAAAAATTCGTCAAAGCCGTGGTTTGTAGGCAGGTACTCATCTAAATCTCCAAGATGGTTCTTACCAAATTGACCGGTAGCATAACCTAATGGTTTTAAAGCTTGTGCAATAGTCATATCTCTTGCCGTAAGACCTACAGGCGCGCCGGGAATTCCAACTTTTGACATACCAGTCCGTTTTACGGATTGTCCGGTTATGAAGGTTGAGCGTCCAGCGGTGCAACTGTTCTCTGCATAATAATCAGTAAATTTTATTCCTTCGGAAGCAAGCTTATCGAGGTTTGGGGTTTGATGCCCAACAACTCCATTTCCATATGCACTGATATTTGTCAGCCCTACGTCATCACCGAAAATGACAAGAATATTAGGCTTTTTTTCTTGTGCTTCTACGTTAAAAACAAATAATAATGCGGCAGATGTAATTAATAGTAAAACTTTCTTTTCCATGATTATTAAATTTAAGGTTTGATGAATTAGCTATTTTGAATTATTGATACTTCCTTCAGTAACTAATACTATACGACGCTTAAAATTAAATATTTAAGAAAAATCTTTATATTTCAATATTTAAATAATTGGTTGCAAATTATAATTTGAAACATCTTTTTTCAAAAAGTTTATACAATTGAATGTTAGAAAATTTGATTTTCAGTGAATGGATGAATTTTGTAAAGTTAGCTAGACAGAAATACAAGCCATCATTATTTTTGATGTAAAAGATGGTTAAAATGCACTGAATAGGCCAAAAAAAAAGCTAAAACTTTCGTTTTAACTTTTTTTAAGAGTGACCTCGACTGGATTCAAACCAGTAACCTTCTGAGCCGTAATCAGATGCGCTATTCAGTTGCGCCACGAGGCCTTATTTTTTCAATTAAGCTAATTTTCGTAGCTTTGTTGATTGCTGTTAGCGGGTGCAAATATAGGCATAAATGTGAGATACACAAGCAAAAAATAACATAAAAATAAAAAAAAATGAAGATTGAAAATTATATACGTGATATTCAGGGATTTCCTAAAGAAGGAATTTTGTTTAAAGATATTACACCTTTGTTAAATGAGCCAGTTGCAAGACAAGAATGCCTTAAAATTTTGCTTGATTCACTAAAAGGACAGAAAATAGATAAAGTAATAGGAGCAGAAAGCCGCGGTTTTTTCTTCGGAATGCTTTTGGCACAGCAATTAAATGCCGGTTTTGTTCCTGTTCGCAAACCAAAAAAACTTCCTTTTACAACTATTTCAGCTTCTTATGATTTAGAATATGGAACTGACGCCTTAGAAATCCATATTGATGCCATAAAAAAAGGTGACAAAGTTTTGATTCATGATGATGTGCTTGCCACAGGAGGAACAGCAAAAGCACTTGGCGATCTGGTTAAAGAACTTGGTGGCGAGATTGTACAGTTTAATTTTTTAATGGAACTTTCTTTCCTTAACGGAAGAGAAAAAATCAAAGAATATCCTATTTTCGCAGCGATAACTTATTAATTTAGACGCAAAATTTCAAAACTAATTTTCAATCATTTTATGAAATATATTTATTTGTTTACGCTTTTAGCATTGTTTTCCTGCAACGATAATAAAGTTTCAGCTTCTAAAACATCAAATCAAAAACCTGTAGCAGACACAGCCGTATCAAAAGAAGCTGATTATATGCCCGAAGAAGTAAATGTTTTTAGTGCCATAAGACCAGATGAAAGATTAAACAAAGGAGAAATAAATGTTGATCAGGCAGAATATGTTGAGTATGATGATAATGGCGATTACAATTTATTCACCATCAAAAAAGATAAAGAAATAGTTTCTCTACATACTAATTTTGAAGGCGCTTCTAAATTTTTGAGAGGGGATATCGTAGAAATTACCTGGAAAATGGATATTGCCTACATAGCTGGAGAAGGAGAAAAACCAGAGTATACTGAATGGCTGGTAAGTGCAAAAAAAATAAAAGACGGCAGCGTAAGCCTTTTTAGAAAAAAATATACAAAACCTATAAAATACAATTGGCCTGCTGATCAGGAATACACAACAGAATTTAAAGATTACCTGTATACTTTGGTAGAATATTATCTGGCCAATTCTACAAAAGACCTTGTAAAAGCAAACCTTAAAAACCCGGATACTAATTTGGTTTATTCTATAGAAGATGGTGAAAAAAACGGACGTTCTTATACCATCTTAGGTATTTCTAATGAATTTGAAAACCACACAAGCATCATTCAATGGCTATATTTTGATAATGAAAATCATAAACTCTACGAGTATGATTTGGCAAATGAAAAACTTGTAGAGTTTAATTAAACCAAAACAATTTTATGTTTAATAGCATAAAGAACAAGACCAATTCTGGTTTTGAGTTCGAGTTTATCAAACAAAGATTCTCTGTAACCATCTATAGTTTTTGGACTTAGGCACATTTCAGATGCGATTTCTTTATAAGTCATTTCGGTACAGGCGTGTTTGATAAAAAGAATTTCTTTTTCTTTTAAACATATTTTATTCGGGTCGCTGTTTACTTTATTAAGCAGCATTCCCGATACCAGTTCGGTAAAATAAAAACCTTTTTCGATAACACATTCAATAGCATCTTTAAAGATTTCCGGCGATGTATCTTTGAGTAAATAACCTTTGGCGCCATTAGTAATCATTTTAATTATAATTTCTTCATCATCATTTACAGATAAAGCAATTACATTAAGATTGGGTCTGTTATCTTTTAGCCATTTCATAGTGCTAAGACCATCCAAAACAGGCATATTAACGTCTAGTAAAACAAGATTGATTTCTGCAGCAACATTGCTCTCAAGATAATCAATAAATACTTTTCCGTTTTCAAAACGTTCTGTAACTTCATAATCGCCAAAACTTTTTATCAGCAGTTCCAGTGATTGCGAAAAAAGCAGATGGTCATCTACTATTATTATTTTACTTTTTGGGTTAGTTTTCATCACATTGTATTAAAGGATATTCGATGTTTACGCTTGTTCCTGTTTGGTCAGAAGTCATAATTAGTTTAGCACCAATTAATTTTGCCCTCAGTTTCATATTATTTAATCCTAATCCGGAATTTAAATCTGTACTATCATATCCAATTCCGAAATCTTTGAGTTTTAACCGAAAAACAGCATCTGTGGTTTCTATATCAACATTAAACAAATCACTTCTTGAATGTTTCAGGCTATTATGAAGTGCCTCCTGAAAAATCCTGTAAATAATCAATTCATGTTCTTCATTTATAACCGGAAATTCACCAATCCGGTTAAAATTGTATTTGATTTTTTTTAGCTTTTTTATTCTTTCCAAATCCTGCTGAATCGCTTCTAAAAAGTTTTGCTGCAGTAAATTATCTTTATTAATAATACGGGACAAAATTCGCAGTTCGTCCAGTGATTTGGCCAATACTTCTTTAAGATCCTTCAGTTCGCTCACCGGAATATTTTTATTACTAATGCCAATATTAAGCTGCATAATTGCGACCGAAATAATCTGACCAATATTGTCATGAAGTTCTTTACTGATCTCAGAAAGTGTCTGGTCTTTGATCTCAATTCGCGTTTTAATCAGCTCAGACTGAAAATACATTTCAGACTCCATTTTTTCGACTAAATAATTGTTTTTCTTCTTCAGAAAATAAAAAAAGATGACAAGAAGTGTGATCAGTAATGTAAAGAATACAATACCTAACGAAATAACTAATAATTGTATTTCTTTTCGCTCCATACAAATCCAATTATAAAACAACCATGTGCCAGAAAATTTAAAATAAACAATACAAGACTAAATACTGATTCATCTTGTTTAATCAAAAACCAGTTTATGGCAAGCATAAAAGGCAAAAAAGGAACATGAAATACCAATATGCCTAATATGTACCAAAAAAAGACTGATTTTTTAAAATTCAAAATTTTGTCTGAATTAAAGATCTCTACCAAATATAAGCAGGAAAGCAGCATAACCAATATAACGCCAATGGCGAAACTATAAGTAAATGAGTGGTTTATGTCTTCTTTAAAATATAAAATATTTAGAAAAAAAGAAACTATAAACAAGATTAAAAAGAGTGCGGCGGAGATTCTGTTGGTTATTTTTTGCAAAAGACTTCGTAGCAATACTATATATGCGACAAAAGTAACGAACATGTAAAAATTATAAACATAATAATTTAACAGTCCTGTCCATTGTGTAAAATAATAACCAACTACTTCGGTTAATACTGAAAACCAGATTAAAAGTAGTAAAAATTTAGCTTTATTACTAGGAAGTTTGTGAAGATGTAGTAATCCGACAGTTCCTGATAGTAAAGCTAAATAAACAATATAAGATCTTAAAAATTCAAACATAATTTTTTTTAGTATATTAAGCTAGGTGGTCTTCCTATGTTTCCATAGTTCATCGGTTCAAGACTTTGAATGTCAGCAGATGCGGCTTGTTTAGCAGCAACAAACCCTTGTATCTCGTTTGTGTTTTCATCAGAATCTGTACTTGTTTTTTTACCGGTTGCAGATAAAAAGAGTGTAGTAAGACCTGCTTTTTCACCGTGTTTTTCGTCGTCCGGATAAACACCAAAATAAAAACGTATTCCGTCAACTTCATATCCGCTGTCGGCGCCGTGAGTCTTTATATAATCAATATAACTTTCTAAAGCTTCTAATGAATACCAAATGGCATTAGCATCTTCCTTCTTAGCAGATTTTGCTGTTAGTTTTGCTTTCTTATTGTTGTAATTTAAATTCAGCTGTTTAGCGAATTCTTTTGTAATTAACTGACTAGGTTTTGCAGCAAGGTTTTTCATGATTTTTAGTTTTAAAAATAATTAGTTATTAATCAATGGTTTGAAAATATTTGAGACAAAATTATTTTAAAAGATAAAATCCTACAAGGGTGAAATTACCCTTTTTTATGTAGGTAAAATCATTTGAAAAACTGGGTTAAATCGCTGTTATTTAGTTGTTTGTGATTATTTAGTTTTGTATGGTTCATTTTTATGAATAAATAATTCAGGAAGTTTCTGTTTCTCTGCTTCTTCTTTAATACCTAAATAAATAAACCATGAGAACTATAAAATCAGGAGTAAAATCAAGTGAAGTTTATTACTTAAACGAATTACTTGTAAAATTGAAATACAGTGTTATCGTTTCTGACTATTTTGGAGTCGATACAGATAAAGCTGTAAAAGATTTTCAACTAAAAAATAATTTAGTTGTTGATGGAATTGTGGGATTAAAAACCTGGTCAATACTTTTGGAAAAAAGCAAGAATGTAATTTCAACAAATAATAAATTACTTTCTGAGCAAGATCTGATTGATTTTTCTAATCACCATAATCTTGAATTGGCTATTGTAAAAGCTGTTAATCTTGTAGAAAGTAATGGCAAAGGATTTCTTTTGAGTGGAAAACCTAAAATTTTATTTGAAGGTCATGTTTTTTGGAAAGAATTGGAAAAGAGAAATATAAACGCGCAGCAATATGTAAATGCAAATACTCAAAATATACTTTTTAAGAAGTATACCAAAAAATATTATGTTGGAGGAGAAGCAGAGTATACCCGATTAGAGAAGGCAATACATTTAAATCCTGACAAAAGTTTTCAGGATGCCGCCAATTGTTCAGCTTCCTGGGGATTGTTCCAGATAATGGGTTTTAATGCCACTTCAATCGGATATAAAAATATTGATGAATTTGTGCAGAAAATGAATTTAAATGAAGGGGAGCATTTAAAAGCTTTTGGATTATTTCTTGAAAAGAACAATTTAATTGGCACTTTAAGAAATAAAAAATGGGCAGACTTTGCTCTTAGATATAATGGAG
>SEBM01000656.1 GCA_004296145.1 Flavobacterium sp. | reverse complement strand
ACGATTTGCTTTTATATAACGATCTTGATAATATAAAAAAGGAAGCACTTCAAATTGAAGTGCTTCCTTTTTTTGTGATATTTAAATCTATTTTTTAAGCCACCACTGACTGTCTTTTCTATCAGAACGTTTCACACCATTATCAATATTATAGGCAAAACCAATTCCTAAAGTCTGCTTCAACTGAGTTTTCTGAATTTGATTATGATCGTACATCAAATCTAACGTAACAATCGAAGAAACAAATCTGTTGATCTTCATATTCAAAAGCATATTGTATGATAAAACCATATGATCAGGATTTTCAAGATAATTGGAGAAGATAGATCCTGTATTGGTCATTTCAATATTTTCCATCAATTTAACTTTATATATTGCTGACCCCAGAAAACCAATCTGCATCAGGAAAAAATCTCCATCAGCTTTTAAACCGTAATTTCCTGCTAATTGAAGTTCTTTATCTAAAACGAAAGTAAATCTTCCGTTGGCAGGTCTTAGAGTAACCGTAAGATTCTCATCGGGTCTGTAGGTAATCCCTAAACCGGCATTCACATAGCCCGGTGCCATAAAGTTGGATATTTTCTTAGCTGCCGGATTATTCCCATCTTCGAAACCACCGGAGAATTGGGATAAAACACTTGCTCCCGTAGAAAGATACCAGCTTTTTGAAAACTGTCGTCCATAGTTAGTAGAAATATTCAGGACGTCCTGCGTTTTTCTGGTTCCCAAACCTTTTGTCGTGTTTTGTCCGTAGTTCAGGATGATAATATTTTCCCAAAGGTGGCGTCCTTTTTCATACACCAAGTTGTAGTTTGCACTTGCAAGCCAACCTACATTATTGGCTCCACCACCAACCCAGTTGGAAAAGGCTGCTTGATTAAACATCACACTGTTTTTAGCAATTACAGACCAATGTCTTGGTTTTTTAATGGTATCAACTGCAGCAGAATCACTAATAATTACTTGAGCAAAAGAGTTCACACTCAGATACATAAAAAGTAAAACGAAAATCTTTTTCATAAATCTCAATTTTTCCAATTGCAAAAATAATGATATAATGTTAAATGGCATTTTCCACATTTTCAAAGGTTTATAATAAAAAGTTTTGCGTCATGATTTTAAAACATAATAATCTTAAAATCATTACTTTTTGTCTTATATAATTTTTAAAAATCAAAATCATCGACAAATTTTCCGAAATTTATCATTGGCTTTTGATTTGACAGTTTTCAAGGTATGTTTAAAAATGTAATTTACAAAAACGCTATCATCAATCCCCTTCTTATGTTGGGAGCAATGTGGTTGGGATACTTTTTACAGATGCAGGGCTTTTTTGCAAGTTGCTTTGGTGCCATCATTCCTTTGCTGCCGGAAGGTTTGTTGGGAATTATTACTTCGCCTCTCCTTCACGGAAGTATCGATCATATTATCGGAAATTCAATTCCTATCGCTGTTTTGATGGGACTTTTGTATCAGTTTTATCCTTTGGTAGCTAATAAAGTTTTTATTTTGGGCTGGCTCGCAACGGGACTTTTACTTTGGATGCTTCCACCGATTGATATTCTCACGGGCGAATATATTTACACTTGTACCATCGGGGCCAGCGGAATCGTTTATGTTCTCGCATTTTTCCTATTTTTCAGTGGTGTTTTTAAATGGAATATGACCTTGTTGACCATTTCTCTTTTAGTGGTTTTATATTATGGAAGTTTGATTTGGGGAATGTTTCCAGAAGAGCTGTTTTACAATATGCAGGAACCAAGCAAAATTTCCTGGCAGGCTCACTTATCGGGAGCTGTTGTCGGAAGTATTTTAGCTTTTGTTTTTAAAAATATCGGTGACAAAAAGAAGAGATTTATCTGGGAATTCCCCAATTATTACAGCGAAAAAGATGATAAACTTTGGCAGGAATATAAAGAAAACCACCCAGATGATTTCCTTGAACTGCCTTACAAGAAAAATGAAGATCTTTGGGATCATTTAGAAGAAATAAGAAAAAAATAATTCTCAATTTTTATTACATTTGAATAAAATAAAACACAAATGTATTCTGAAGAACAGCTCTACTCTATCGCCCTTCGTGAGTGTAATTTTATAGGAGACATCAATTTCTTCAAACTTG
>SEBM01000655.1 GCA_004296145.1 Flavobacterium sp. | reverse complement strand
GTAATTATATTTTCACATATCGGTATTTTAATCCTTCCATTTTGTGTAGAGAAAAAATACTTTAAAAAAATGCTTTTATACTTCCCATTAATTTTTTTAATTGGCTATTTTATTCTAGTAACACCGTTTTTCTTTATTCTAACCCCATTTACATTAGTTTGGTTAATTACTTTAAATTTTTCTAAAGCAAAAAAGATTGAAGTCGAAACTTAGTGATTTTAATGGATTATTATCGTTTAACAGTGTAAATAAATGGTGAATGAAAATAAAATTTATCCAGAAATGAAAGTGATTAGATTTTTGACCATTGTATTGCTGTTATCATGTTCAGAAAAAAAACCAACAGTACAGGGTAATATAGTGAACGATATTACTCAACTCAATCCAATAGTTGTTAAAGATATTATAACTCCCACAACTATTAATGAAATTGTTGATGTTGTAAAGGCAACAAATGGTCCGATCTCAATTGGTGGGGGTAGGTTTAGCATGGGTGGGCAAACGGCAACTGAAGATGCGATACAAATAGACATGCGAAAATTTAATCGCATAGTTAAGTTTTCGAAATCGCAAAAACAAATTACAGTTCAGGCGGGGATAAGATGGAGAGAGGTAATTCAGTTTATAGATAAGCATGATTTATCTGTAAGAATAATGCAGACTTATGCAAATTTTACAGTTGGCGGGTCACTAAGTGTAAATGTACATGGTAGATACGTTGGCGAAGGGCCCATTATTCTTTCAGTTAAAAGTATAAAGGTTGTTTTAGCCAATGGCGAAGTTGTTTTAGCGAGTCCCAGTCAAAACCAGGATATTTTTTACGCTGCTATTGGTGGTTACGGAGGAATTGGAATAATTGCTGAGGCAACACTGTTGCTAACCGAAAATTGTAAAGTTGAACGGAAAGATGAGGTGATGAACATTGAGGATTATGAGCAATATTTTGTCTCTGAAATAAAGAATAATAAAAACGTGATTTTTCATAACGCAGATATTTATCCAAATAGATTTGATGAAATAAGAGCAGTTTCTTACTCTAGAACTACAAAGAGTTTGACTATTCAGGAAAGATTAAAGCCGAATGATGGTAATTATGGTTTTAATCGCTTTGCAATAAAAGCTGTCTCGGGTGCATCTTTTGGTAAATGGCTTAGGAAGGATATTGCCAATCCTATTTATTATAAAAGCAATCCTGTGCAATGGCGTAACTACGAGGCAACTTATGATGTGAGAGAGCTTGAACCAAGTTCTAGAACAAAATCAACCTATGTTTT
Organism: Flavobacterium sp.; assembly: GCA_004296145.1. Taxonomy (GTDB): domain Bacteria; phylum Bacteroidota; class Bacteroidia; order Flavobacteriales; family Flavobacteriaceae; genus Flavobacterium. The sequence goes on along the minus strand of SEBM01000655.1, from coordinate 848 downwards.
ACAAGAATATTTTGTGCCAGTAGAAAATTTTAAGTCTTTTTACCCCAGACTGGTAGAGATTTTAAAAGACAATGAAGTTAATGTTTTGAATATTTCCATCAGAAATGCAAAGCAAGATCCAGGTTCAATATTAGCGTGGGCTAAAACAGAAGTTTTTGCATTTGTAATTTATTACGAACAGGGAGTAACGCAAAGCGATAAACAGAAAGTTAAATTATGGACTCAGCAATTAATTGATGCTTCATTGTCTTTAAAAGGATCTTATTATTTGCCTTATCAAATTCATGCTACAAAGCAACAGTTTCTAAAAGCGTATCATAAAGCGAAAGAATTTTTTGAAGTAAAACGAAAGTATGATCCCACTTATAAGTTTAAGAATAAGTTTTTTGATGCTTATTATGATGATCAAGCTAGATGATAATAGTATAAATTTATTAGCTAAGCCGATGAATTTCATTTCTTTGACATTTGTCAAAAGTTTAGAGGGAAGCATGGTGTAGTTTTGGGTGTCACTATTTGATTATTCCAATTTCACGTATGTCTAGACTTTTAATTGTTATTTCATTTCTTTTCATAATTATTGATGGAGAAAAACTTTCTCTATTTATGTTTATATACTTATTGGCGGTGCCTTCGAGTGTGATAGGGGGTATGACTAATATTTTTTCGTTGGAACTACATCAGTTATTAGTTGTAAGTATTAATGTTTTATTTATAACATCTGTTTATGCATCATTAATTTATTTGGTTAAAAATTGGAGAAGTATTATTAAAACAAAAAGCAAACTGCAATGCTACATATTCAGTTGTGTGCCTTTATATCTTTTCGCAATCTATATATCTTATTC
>SEBM01000654.1 GCA_004296145.1 Flavobacterium sp. | reverse complement strand
GAGAGTAAGAGATATTGATAAAGAAAAACTGGTGATCGAAAAAGCAATTGATCAAATTGTTCAGGACGGATTTCAGGGTTTCAGTATGAACAAGCTTGCAAAAGCCTGTAATATCTCTGTTGCAACTTTATATATTTATTATAAAGACAAGGATGATTTAATTCAGAAAATAGGTGCAACCGTCGCGCTTGATTTCTTTGCTAATACAATTAAAAACTTTTCTCCCGATATGTCTTTTGAAGAAGGATTGTGGATACAATGGGTAAACAGGGCTGAATTTACCATGAAATATCCTAAGAACGTTGCTTTCTTTGAGATTATCAAACACTCGCCACACGGAGAAATTATCCTGAATTCAACAACAAAATTCTCAGATTTCAGAATGATTATGAAGCAGTTTATTGAAAAGAGTTTGCAAAATAAGGAACTGAGTTATATTTCTTTTGAAGTTTTTTGGGCTGTCGCCTATGGACCATTATACACTTTGTTAAACTTTCATACTGAGGGTAAGAGTATGGGAGGTAAACCGTTTTCACTTACCGAGGCAATGATGAAAGAAGCTTTTGATGCTACCATAAAAGCTTTAAAACCATGAAAAATTATGGAACCAAATTTAAATACCATACATATTTTTAAAACCAATATTAAAAATTTAGAGCAAGGCTGTACGATGCAGGAAACTCTTAACAATCATACCGCTATACAACAATGGAGTATAGATCACGAAGATATAGATTGTGTACTGCGCGTAGTTTCAGAAACGCTTGAACCAAAGGCAATTATTGCTATTATCAATGATCTTGGTCACGAATGCCAGGAATTGAATTAATCCAAAACACAACCAATTAAAATGGAAAATACACCAGTAGAAAGTACTGCTTTTACTTCAAAACAAATTATAATTATAGCCATTTTGGCACTTTTACAATTTACCGTTATACTTGATTTTGTTATTATTTCGCCATTGGGAGATATATTAATGAAAACACTTAATATGACCACAGCCAAATTCGGATTTACCGTTTCTGCTTATGCATTTAGCGCCGGAATTTCTGGATTACTTGCAGCAGGTTTTGCCGACAAATTTGACCGAAAAAAACTGCTGATTTTCTTTTACACCGGATTTATTATCGGAACTGTTTTTTGTGCTTTTGCAACAGATTACATGACGTTGCTTTTGGCGAGAATCTTTACCGGTCTTTTTGGAGGCGTAATTGGTTCGGTTTCGCTTGCCATCGTTACCGATTTATTTGTGATTAAACAGAGAGGACGCGTTATGGGATTTATACAAATGGCATACGCAACAAGTCAGATTTTAGGAATTCCGGTTGGATTATATTGTGCTAATCACTGGGGATGGCATTCTTCTTTTCTAATGATTGCCGCTTTAGGAGTTTTGATCCTTTTTGCTGTTATGACACAAATGCAGCCAATCACAAAACACTTAGAATTGCAATCAGATAAGAGTCCATTTCTTCATCTTTGGCATACATTGAGCAACAGAAATTATCAGATAGGTTTTGCTTCGATTGCTTTGCTTTCGGTTGGAGGATTTATGTTACAGCCTTTTGGAAGTGCTTATTTGGTAAATAATATCCATATCAGTCAGCTGGAATTACCAATGGTATTTTTCTTTACAGGACTTTCTGTGCTTTTTATAATGCCAATTATCGGAAAATTAAGTGATAAGGTAAATAAGTTTTGGCTATTTACGGCAGGATCAGTTATTTCTGTTATTATGATTGTCATTTATACCAATCTTGATCCGATTCCGCTTTGGGAAATCGTGGTTATTAATATGATTTTATTTATGGGAATCATGAGCCGTATGATTCCGGCAACAACTTTAAATACCGCAATTCCGGAAATGAAAGATCGTGGAGCTTATATGTCAATTACATCTTCTTTACAACAAATCGCCGGCGGAATCGCAGCAGTTTGCGCAGGTTTTATTGTGCACCAGAAAACCAAAACTTCACCTTTAGAAAATTATGATGTTCTGGGATATGTAATTGCTGTTGTCACCATTTTTTCTATTATATTGATTTGGAGAGTGAATGAGTTGGTGAAATCTAAAAGTGGAGCTGCTGCGAAGTAGAGTTTTACAATAGAAATTTATATAT
>SEBM01000111.1 GCA_004296145.1 Flavobacterium sp. | reverse complement strand
GAAATAAATGGCAATAATTAATTCAAAATAAAATGGGACGATTCAGAAGACGCATGTATGAAGATTATGCACAGGAATTTAGTAATGATGAAAGTTATAATGTTGCATACAAAAAAGTAAAAAGAATAAAGGGTTTTTATTCGCACTTGAGAATTTATATTATCATAAACATACTGATAATTGTTGCAAGTGTAAACGGAGATATTTTTGGTGATCACGTTCATATTCGCGACGGAGGATTATTTAGCTGGCATACGTATTCTACAGCTGTTTTTTGGGGAATAGGATTACTGGCTCACGCATTATCCGTTTTTGGAAGAGATGTCTTTTTTAGTGACGATTGGGAAGAAAGAAAAATTCAGGAATACATGAAAAAAGAAGAAGCCAAAAATAAATGGAAATAACTTTAAACCTTGCATTTTAATAAATGACAACATTAATTATAGAAGACGAAAAACCGGCGGCAAGATTGCTGCAGCGAAAATTAGAAAAACTGAATATTACAGTAGAAACCATGTTGCATTCTGTAGAAGAATCTATTGATTGGTTTTCGAATAATGATCATCCCGATTTAATTTTTCTTGACATTCAGTTGTCTGACGGTTTATCGTTTGAAATTTTTGAAAAAGTAGACATTAAAAGTGCCATAATTTTTACCACAGCGTATGACGAATATGCGTTAAAAGCTTTTAAACTTAACAGCATCGATTATCTCCTGAAACCAATTGATGAAGATGATCTTGATGTTGCGGTAACAAAATTTAAATCCCGTTTACCAAAACCCGAATCCGGAAACAGCAATCTGCAACTCGACTTTGAGCAAATTAGAAAAATGCTTTCCAATCCTTTTGAGAAAAGTTATAAAAAACGCTTTACCGTTAAAATCGGACAGCATTTAAAAGTTATTACAACAGATGAAATCGAATGTTTCTTTAGTGAAAACAAAGGAACTTATATTCATACTTTCGATAACAGAAATTATCTGATTGATTCTACTTTAGAAATTTTGGAACAGGAACTCGACAAGAAAGATTTTTTTCGCGTAAGCAGAAAATTTATTGTTCCGCTTCAGGCAATTAAAGAAATTCAGGTGTATACCAATTCACGATTAAAAGTTATTTTGCCTTCATACAAAGAAGATGAGGTAGTTGTAAGCCGTGAAAAGGTTCAGGATTTTAAAAACTGGCTGGGATAAACTTTTACTTTACAATGAATTGATATAAAAAAAGAGCCTTAATGAGGCTCTTTTTTATTTTATATAACATATTTTTTATTTGCTCAAACGATGCAATGTAAAAGTCATTGCGCTCAAAAGGAAAAACGCCATAATCTGGTGAATTAATCCTAAAGCTAAAGGTACGCTATATAATAGTGTGAAAACTCCCAATGCAAACTGAATAAACACAAAAACAACCAAAGTTTTAATTCCGTTTGATTGTGTATTGGTGAGCGAAAATTTGGTGCTTTTGTAATATAAAAACAGAATAAAAGCCACTACAACATAAGCAAAAGTTCTGTGTACAAACTGAACCCCGCTTTTTCCTTCAACAAGGTTTTTTGCCAGAGTAGATTGCTCAATAAAAACAGAATCGTGTATAAACTGTCCGTCACTCATTAAAGGCCAGTGATTGTGAATTAATCCTGCATTTAAACCCGCAACAAATCCACCGTAAATAATCTGAATTAATAAAGCAACCAAAGCAAATCTCGCAATATTGCGAAGCGGAACTATTTTGTAAATGCTTCTTTCAGGATAAACTAAATCTAATGCCACCCAAAGTGTATAAGCAAAAGTGATAAACGCAAAAGTAAGGTGTAATGAAAGTCTGAAATGGCTAACATCCGGATTATCAATAAGTCCGCTGCGAACCATAAACCAGCCTAAAAATCCTTGAAAAGCACCCATTGCCAAAAGAACAATACATTTTCTGATGGTTTCTTTGTCCAGTTTTTTTCTAGCTAAAAAATAAACAAAAGGAACAAAAAATACTAAACCAATTATACGACCGATAAAACGGTGAAACCATTCCCAGAAATAGATAAATTTATAATCTGAAAGTTGAAAATCGTTGTGAATATTGATTTTTTGATACTCAGGAAATTTCTTGTACTGCTCAAAAGCTTCATTCCATTTTGCATCTGTCAGAGGCGGGAAAGTATCCGTTACCAAATGCCAGTCGGTCATTGATAAACCTGAATTCGTGAGACGTGTAATACCGCCTACAACAACCATTAAAAATAATAAAACACATCCTGACAAAAGCCAGATAATTACTGATTTATTTCCTTTTTTCATTTTATTAAATAATACGTATTTCTATACTTTTTTTAAGCCCATTTTTTCGGCTCTTTTAATTACAAAATCATAAGCAGCCTGATATTCATTCGGAATATCGCCTTCTAAAATGGCTTCTTTTACCGCTTCTTTTAAAACTCCGATTTCTCGTGAAGGTTTTAAATCGAAAATTGCCATGATTTCTTCACCGGAAATTGGCGGTTGAAAATTACGAACATGATCGCGTTCTTCTACTTCCACAATTTTTCTGCGGACAACCTCGAAGTTTTTATGATATTTCTTGAATTTTGCCGGATTTTTGGTCGTAATATCCGCCTCACACAAAGTCATTAAACTTTCTACATCTTCGCCGGCATCAAAAACCAAACGACGAACAGCGCTGTCGGTTACAATATCCTCCGCCAAAACAATTGGGCGCGAACTCATAATAACCATTTTTTGCACAAACTTCATTTTATGGTTTAAAGGCATATGAAGGCGTTCGAAGATTTTTTTTGCCATTTTTCCGCCCAGAAATTCATGTCCGTGAAAAGTCCAGCCTTGTTTTTTGTTGAAACGTTTTGTTGGTGCTTTTCCGATATCGTGCAATAATGCCGACCAGCGAAGCCATACATCATCTGTATTCGGGCAAATATTATCCACAACTTCAAGCGTGTGATAAAAGTTGTTTTTATGCGTGTGACCTTCAATTTCTTCCACCTGATTCAATGCTGTTAATTCAGGCAAAATAATATCCAGTAATCCTGTTTTGTATAAAAGTAAAAATCCAACCGAAGGTTTAGGAGTAGAAAGAATTTTGTTTAATTCGTCTACAATTCTTTCTCCGGAAATGATATTTATTCTTTCAACGTTTTTGGAGATTGCATTCAGTGAATTTTCTTCAATTTCGAAATTCAATTGTGTGGCAAAACGAATAGCACGAAGCATTCGCAAAGGATCATCAGAATAGGTAATATCCGGATCCAAAGGCGTTTTGATTGTTTTATTTTCTAAATCTAATAAACCGTTGAACGGATCTAAAAGATCTCCAAAAGTTTTTTCGTTTAATGAAAGCGCTAACGCATTGATGGTAAAATCACGACGGTTTTGATCGTCTTGCAATGTTCCGTTTTCTACAAGCGGTTTTCTGCTGTCGAAATTATAAGATTCTTTTCGGGCGCCGACAAATTCAATATCAGTATCTTCAAAACGAAGCATCGCAGTTCCGTAAGTTTTAAAAACCTGAACTTTTGGTTTTTTCGGAAGTAAATCAGAAACTTTCAAAGCCAGTTCAATTCCACTTCCGACAGCAACAACATCAATATCTTTTTTAGAACCTCGGTTTAAAAGCAAATCACGAACAAAACCACCGATAACATAACTGTCAACGTTTAGTTCTTTTGATGCCTGCGAAATGATTTCGAAGATTTTATTTTGTAAAGCTGTTTTGTAGTTTGTCTGTATAGCCACGAATTCACGAATTTTAAATAGTGTGTTTATTCCTAAAGCGAATGAACGACTGCAAATTTACAACATAGAAAATGCCTTTTATAATCTATCGGTCACTTTTTTGAAGAAATTCTTAGTTTGAGGCATCAATTTTTATGGAAATAGAATAATCGGAAATTGGTTTGCCACGAATTGCACGAATTTCTCGAATTTTTTTCTTTTGCTACAGATTAAATAGACTTCCACAGATTTTTTAATCATTTTAATCTTTTTAATCTGTGGCAAAAAACTATTCAATCTTCAGCAAGAAAAAAATTCGAGAAATTCGTGCAATTTGTGGCAAAAAACAAATCTATACAACCATCAAACAAATCAATTGCAAAAGATTATTTTTAGAAATTCAATTTGTATTTTTGAATCAATTAAAAATGCACAAATGAAAATTGTTATATCGCCTGCGAAGTCATTAAATTTCGAAAAAGAATTACCAACTCCACAATATACAGAACCCTCTTTTTTAAAAGAAGCACGTCAGGTTCATAAAGTTTTAAAACCAAAAAAGCCAGCTGAATTATCAGAATTAATGTCAATTTCAGAAAAACTGGCCGATTTAAACTGGCAGAGAAATCAGGAATGGAAAACTCCTTTTAATCCAGAAAATGCTCGCCCGGCAATTTATACTTTTGATGGCGATGTTTATACAGGATTGGATGCTTATACAATTCCGCTTGAAAAATTAGATACTTTACAAGATAAATTAAGAATTTTATCCGGACTTTATGGAGTATTAAAACCTTTGGATTTAATGCAGGCGTATCGTTTGGAAATGGGAACAAAATTACCAGTAGGCGATCACAAAAACTTACATGATTTCTGGAAAGCTCCTGTTACTAAAGCTTTAAACAAAGAATTAAAAAAAGGGGAGTTGTTTGTGAATTTAGCCAGCAACGAATATTTTTCTGCTGTAGATGTAAAAGCATTAAAAGTTCCTGTAATCACACCGGATTTTAAAGACTACAAAGACGGAAAATTAAAAATTATTAGTTTCTTCGCGAAAAAAGCGAGAGGTATGATGGTGCGATATATTATCGATACAAATGCTGAAACTATCGATGACTTAAAAGGTTTTAATTACGAAGGTTATCAGTTTGATGCGAATATTTCTAAAGGAAATCATTTGGTTTTTACGAGATAGGTTTTTTTTAAGGTTCAAAGGTGCAAAGGTACTGAGGTACTAAGTTTTCTCTACTTTGTGTTGATTTTTTTAACCGCAAAGAACGCAAAGATTTACGCAAAGTTCGCAAAATTTGTAAACTGAAAACTGAGATGGTTTAGACACAAAGTGTAAACTGAAAACCGCGACTGAAAACTGAAAACTAAATAAAAAAGCCGAGTCACAGGAAATTGACTCGGCTTTTTCGTATTATAAATAATTATTAAATATTAATGCATTGCATCAGCAGGATTAATTTTGTTTTTTCCTTTTTTGATGAAAAGAATAATGGGTATACAACATAAAAACATAATTCCTAAATACATGAAAATATCCATGTATGATAAAACTGTACTTTGTTTAAGAACAGCATAATCTAGTGCCTGATAGGCTTTTTTGAGTGCCACATCTGCACTGTATCCTTTTGCCATAAAGGCTCTTTGCATTCCGGCAATTCGTTGCTGAACATCAAATTTTGCAGGATCTAAATTGTTAATCAGGTCTACTCTGTGTTCCTGACTAAAACGCGTGATAAAAGTGGTTATAATCGCAATACCAAATGATCCTCCTAATTGACGCATCATTCCGGTAAAAGCGGCACCTTCACCAATTTGTTTTCCTTTAAGAGTTGAAAGTGAAAGTGTTGTAATAGGTACAAACAGTAATCCTAAACCAATTCCTCTCAAAATCAAAGGCCAGTACATGTGTTCTACACCTGTATCCGGTGTCATACGGGTCTGCATCATAAAGGTAAAGAAGAAGAAAACTAAAAATCCAACTCCAACCATATATCCCTGAGGAACTCCTTTCTGAATCATATTACCTACAAAAGGCATCATAATCGCAGTAGTAATCGAACCTGGAATCAATAACAATCCAGCATCAGTTGCGGTCCATCCTAAAATAGACTGCGTGTAAATCGGGATAATTAATGTTGATCCATATAAACCGAAACCAAGAATAAAACACATTATGGTTCCAATTCTTAAATTTCCGTCTTTTAAAACACTTAAATTTACAATTGGATGCTCGTAAGTCATTTCCCGCCAGATAAATAATACTAATCCTAAAACGGTAACAACACTTAGAGTTACAATAAGCGGATCATTAAACCAGTCATCCTGTTGTCCGTGTTCCAAAACAAACTGTAACGATCCAATAAAAGCACTCAATAAAATAATTCCCCACCAGTCAACCTGATTGGCTTTTAATTTCTCTCCATATTTCGGACTTCTAACAAAAGTCAGAGCCAGAATTGTAGCAATAATTCCCAACGGAATATTGATGTAAAAGATATAAGGCCATGAATAATTATCTACTAAATAACCTCCCAAGGGCGGACCTAAAGTTGGACCAACAATTACACCCATTCCGTAGATAGCCTGCGCCATACCACGTTTTGCCACAGGGTAACTTTCTGTAATAATAGTTTGTGCGGTTACAAGTAGTGCTCCACCACCCATTCCCTGAACAAACCTAAAAGCTACAAGTTCCCATATATTACTTGCATTTCCACATAAAAAAGAACAGACGGTAAATATTATAATCGAAGCCACAAAGTAATTACGTCGTCCAAATTGCTGCGAAAGCCAGCTCGTCATCGGGATTACAATAACATTCGCAATCGCGTATGCTGTAATCACCCAAGCCACATCAGTCAAAGTAGCACCAAGGCTACCTCGCATGTCTGTTAGCGCTACGTTTACAATCGTGGTATCAACGATTTCAAGCAAGGCACAAAGTACCGCTGTAATCGTGATAATGACACGTCTGTAACCATATTCTACTAAATCGTCGTCTCCTTGTATTGCTGCTGCCATTTATTTTATTTCAAATGTACGTCTACGTCAACATTCATTCCCGGACGTAATAATTTTACTTTCTCAGGATCGTTAGATTCATCTAAACTAATTTTTACCGGTAATCTTTGAATTGTTTTCACAAAGTTTCCTGTTGCATTATCAGGAGGTAAAAGAGAAAAACGTGATCCTGTTGCAGGAGAAAAAGAAGTCAAAGTTCCTTTAAACTCATAGTTAGGATAAGCATCTACTTTTAAGCTTACTTTTTGTCCCACAACCATTTTGTTTAATTGTGTTTCTTTGAAGTTAGCTACAACCCAGGCTTCATTATTATTGATAATGTAGAATAAAGATTGTCCCGGCTGAACTAATTGTCCCGGCTGAATATCAACTTTAGAAACCTGACCATCAATAGCTGCAGTTACAACTGTGTAAGTAAGATTCAATTTTGCAACCTCAAGCATTGTTTTTGCTTTTTTAATGTTTGCAGAAGCTACTTCGGTTTGTTTGTCAGAAACTTTAGATTTAGACTGAATCACAGATTTTTGGTAAGAACTTGCTCTTTGTTGTTGTTCTAAAACTCTAACTTGGTTTTCAGCTTCGTCTTTTGCAGTCTGAGCCTGTTCAAATTGTTGTTTTGTAATAGTATGAGTTTTATACAAATTGTTGTAACGGTTAAAATCGTTTGTCAATTGTCTCAATCTGATTTTTGCACTTTCGATAGAACCACCTGCAGATCTTAAATTTGCGTCAGAAACTGAGATACTTGCGTATGCAGAACCAATATCAGCTTTTGCAGCTTCGTATTGACCTTCAGCTCCTAATAAAGCAGCATTTGCTTCATCAATTTTTAATTGGTAATCTCTTTTATCGATTGTAAATAAAGTATCTCCTTTTTTCACAAAATCATTATCTTTCACATAAACCTTACTAATATATCCTGAAACTCTTGGGATAATTGGATTCATTTTTTTCTCAATCTGAGCATCATCTGTTTCTTCGTGCGCTTGTGAGTGTATGTATTTTGATATTCCGTAAGTTCCTCCCAATAAAACCAAAACGGTTAATATGATGATGAATTTTTTATTTGTTTTTTTCTTTTCCATGAGAGCTAAAGATTATATTTTAGAAAGATTGAATGATTGTGATAATTGTCCTGATACTGAAAGTAATTCGTAATATTTTTGAATGATGGCTGCTTTAGATAAAGCAGTATTAATTTTGGCATTAAGATGTTCTACATCAGCTTCAACTAAATCATTCGTGTCAGATAAACCGTTGTCGAATTTATCTTTTACCAATCTGTAGTTTTCTGCTGCCTGCTGAAGTGCTTCATCATAAACCACACTTTGGTTGATGGCAAGATCATAATCCTCGATAGATTTCTGAACTTCAACTTTAATACGGTCTGTCATAACAGCTTCAGTATTTTTTACTTCTAATGCTCTGCTTTCCGCTTCACGAACGTGAGCATTATTTTTTAGAATTCCTGATAAATCATAAGTCAGACCAACTCCAAAATTCATTGCATATTTTACAGTAATAAAATCTTTAAGATCCAACGCTGTGTAACCACCTAACAAGGCAAGAGAAGGATAATAACCCGCTTTTGCAACTCTGATGTTTGCTTCGCTTGCTTTTGACTGAAAACGAATAGCTTCTAAATCTTTTCTGCTTTCAAGTGCCATTGCATCCGTTGTTGGCGCATTCGTTGTTTTTAAGCTAAAGAAAGCATCTTCATTCACATCAATTTTCACACTTGGATCTAACTTTAATAAAGTTACAAGATAATAGTTAATGTTGTTAATATTATTGTTGGCTTCATCAATAGATAATTGCGTTTTTGAAACCAATAATTGCGCTTTCAACAAGTCGTTTCTTGGGATAATTCCGTTTTTCTCCAATTCCGTAAAATCAGTTACACGCTGTTTTGCCTGTTTTTGATTTTCATTTAAAAGATCCAGTGTTTTTTGAGCTTTGTATAAAGCAGTGTAATATGTGATAACACGTAAAGCTACATCTTCTTTAGTTTTTGCTGCATTTGCAGTTTCTGCTTCATAGATATTTTCGTAAGCATCAATGCTGCTTTGGATTTTAAATCCTGAGAAGATTGGCAAGCTTAAATTTGCCGCACCAAACATAGCACGATCCGGAGAAGCCATTGGTTCAGCACTAGCTTCGTCATTATGCATGTCGATAGAAGCTTTTCCTAAACGCTGGTATTGTCCCTGAATTTTAAGATCCGGATATTGGTTATTCTTAACCGTTTGCAGTTCGTATTTTTTTGAGTTTACCTTAGTGTTGGCAAGCGTAACTTCGTTACTCTTTTCCCAGGCCATTTTAACGGCTTCGTCTAAAGTTAAACTTGTTTTTTCTTGTGCTTCTATTGATGAAATTCCGATAAAGAAAACACCAAAGAGCATTAATTGACTAATTTTCATAAACAAGTAGCGCTTTTATAGTTTGTTGAATGTGCTTCGTAAGACTGTTTTTAATATAATCGTTGTATAACGTTTCTGTATTTAAATTCAGGAGTTCCTGAAAAAAAGGTTTATTCATGTGAAAATGAAAAAAAGTTCCCATAATTGTTGGTGTGATCAACGGGATAATAACATCTTTTCTGAAAATTCCTTTTGACTGGCCTTCGTGAATAATTGCTTCAAGAGATTTTAAATTTCCTTTTTTTAACTCCGTGAAAACGGTTAGGCTTTCTTCTCTTTTTTTGGAATTAAGTTCGAAGTGTAAAACTCTGAAAATCCCTCTGTTACAATCAATCCGGTTAATGTAAATTTCGACTAATTTATTTACTTTTTCAAGAGGTTCGAGATCTTCGTGTTGTAAACTTTCGATTTGTAACTTTAAATCAGCAGTTTTATAAATAATTAAAGATTCAAGAAGTCTCTCTTTAGAACCAAAATAATACGAAACCATGGCAATATTAATTTTCGCCACCTTTGAGATATCCCGTATCGATGTTCCTTCAAATCCTTTTTCAGAAAAAAGCTTTTCTGCAACCTCCAGAATCTGAATT
>SEBM01000653.1 GCA_004296145.1 Flavobacterium sp. | reverse complement strand
TGTAGGTGCTACCGGAATGGTTGGCGAAGTAATGCTTAAAGTTTTAGCAGAAAGAAATTTTCCTGTTACAGAATTAATTCCAGTTGCCTCTGAGAGATCAGTAGGAAAAGAAATTGAATACAAAGGAACAAAATATAAAGTTGTTGGATTGCAGACGGCTGTTGATATGAAAGCTGATATTGCTGTTTTTTCTGCCGGAGGTGATACTTCGCTAGAATGGGCACCAAAATTTGCTGCTGCCGGAACAACTGTTATCGACAACTCATCGGCATGGAGAATGGATCCGACCAAAAAATTGGTAGTTCCGGAAATCAATGCATCTGTTTTAACAAAAGAAGATAAAATTATTGCAAACCCAAATTGCTCTACGATTCAAATGGTATTGGCTTTGGCTCCGTTGCACAATAAATATAATATCAAAAGAATTATTGTTTCTACTTACCAATCAATCACAGGAACTGGTGTAAAAGCGGTAAAACAGCTTGAAAACGAATATGCAGGAATCAAAGGAGATATGGCATACAAATATCCAATTCACAGAAATGCGATTCCACATTGCGATAGTTTTGAAGATAACGGATATACTAAAGAAGAAATGAAATTAGTTCGTGAAACTCAAAAAATCCTTGGAGATAATACTATCAGAGTTACTGCTACTGCCGTTCGTGTACCGGTTGTTGGTGGTCACAGTGAAGCTGTAAATGTTGAGTTTACAAATGATTTTGATGTAAACGAAGTTCGCGAAATTTTACACAATACAGATGGAGTAGTGGTTCAGGATAATCTGGATACTTTTACTTACCCAATGCCATTATATGCTGAAGGTAAAAATGATGTTTTTGTTGGAAGAATCCGTCGTGATGAAAGCCAGGAAAATACATTAAACATGTGGATTGTTGCTGATAACTTAAGAAAAGGTGCAGCTACAAATACAATCCAGATTGCTGAATATTTAATTCAGGCTGGATTGGTATAATTGAAGTTTTAAAAAAAATTGTTATATATCGAAAAAACCGTGATTACTTTGTGATCACGGTTTTTTTTATTCTTTAAACTGAGTAATAATGTTGATATAAAAAAAGCGGGAATCTTTTAAATTCCCGCTTTTTTGTACTTTAATATTCAGGTGCTAATTCCAGCTCTAATCCTTCTAAGTCGGTAGTAATTGGAATCTGACAGCCCAAACGGCTATTTGATTTAACGTAAAATGCTTCCGAAAGCATGGCTTCCTCTTCATCTCCCATTTCCGGTAATGCAACATCATTTAGAACATAACACTGGCATGAGGCACACATTGCCATTCCGCCGCAGGTTCCTTCAACAGGAAGTTCGTATGCTTTGCATAACTCCATTATATTCATTGCCATATCAGTAGGAGCCTGTAATTCGTGTATAACTCCTTCTCGATCTTTAATCTTTATTAATACATCCATTTTATTATTGGAATTTTCCAGGATTTGAAAACGTGATCAGATCCTTAATATTTAATTTAACTATTAGGTTTTAAACTAAAAGCATATTCTCTTCTGGCATTGTCTTTTAAATGCATTTTGACACCAAGTATACTGCCGCTTTTCTCTAACAAAGTAACAATTGCAATTACAGAGTAATAATCCTTATCAGCCTGAAATATCAACGTCCCTTCATAAGTTGAATTTACAACTCCTTGTTTGTCTGTTGTAACAGATACTTTTCTCGGATGAGAAAATTCTGCAGTACTGTAGGTTGTTTTATTAGCAAATTTGGCTTTTCCTTCGCAGAAGTCATATAAAAAATCGTAATTACCGATTCTTAATGTTCCTTCTTCTGCAGTTGGATTCGTAGAAAATACAATCTGACCAGCATATGTAAAATCTGACCATTCTTCTGATTCATTCAACCAGGCTTTGTCTACCACCACCGTTTTAGGGCCTTGTGCATTGGCTGCAACAAAAAATAATAATAAAAATAATGTGTAAAAGTTTTTCATAAGTTTTAAGAATAAGGGAGTTTGTGGCCTATTATTCCTGTTAATTCAATAGCAGAAAATATAGGAAAAAACTTTTTCAAATTACATGATATTTACCACAGTTTCAATTTGTGGTGCATATTTTTTTATAGTGGTTTCAACGCCTGCTTTCAGAGTCATTTGATTTACACTACAGCTAATGCATGCTCCCTCAAGACGTACTTTGACATGTTTGTCATCGTCTATGGAAATAAGTGTAATATCTCCTCCATCAGAATTCAAAAAAGGTCTGATCTCGTCAAGAGCCAATAATACGTTGCTTGTTAATTCTTCTGTTGTCATAATTTTATCAATTAGAAAATTTGTCAATTAGATAATTATCTAATTTTCACATTATCTCATTATATTAATTTTTCTTTACTGCCGAACAACCTGCCATAGTTGTAATTTTAATGGCTTCTGTAGCAGGTAAACTATCATTTCTGTTTACTGTTTCCTGAACTACATTTCGTGTAATCTCTTCAAAAACAGTTTCTATTGGAGATGCTGTTTGCAAAGCTGCCGGGCGACCATAATCTCCCGCTTCACGAATAGATTGTACGATTGGTACTTCTCCTAAGAAAGGAACATTTAAATCTTCTGCAAGATTTTTTGCGCCTTCCTGTCCAAAGATATAATATTTATTGTCAGGCAATTCTTCTGGTGTAAAGTACGCCATATTTTCTATAATTCCCAAAACCGGAACATTGATATTGTCCTGCATAAACATGGCAACCCCTTTTTTGGCATCAGCAAGAGCTACCGCTTGTGGTGTACTTACCACTACAGCTCCTGTAATTGGTAATGACTGCATGATAGAAAGGTGAATATCACCGGTTCCCGGAGGCAAGTCAATCAACATAAAATCAAGTTCTCCCCAGTCTGCATCAAAAATCATTTGGTTTAAGGCTTTTGCAGCCATTGGACCTCTCCAGATTACAGCCTGACTTGGAGCGGTAAAAAATCCGATAGAAAGTATTTTTATTTCATAACTTTCAATAGGTTTCATTTTTGATTTTCCGTCAACTGTTGTCGAAATTGGTTTTTCGTTTTCAACGTCAAACATAATTGGCATCGAAGGCCCATAAATATCAGCATCCAAAACTCCGACAGAGAATCCCATTTTAGCCAAAGTTACAGCAAGATTTGCAGTAACAGTAGATTTTCCAACTCCACCTTTACCAGAAGCAACGGCGATTATATTTTTAATTCCCGGAATAGCACGACCTTTAATTTCGTTTTTTTCAGGAGTTTCAACTTTAATGTTTACTTTGATTTTTGCTTCTGGCGACACCAATTCAAGAATTGTTTTTTTGATATCGTCTTCAGCTCTTTTTTTGATATGCATTGCAGGTGTGTGCAGCACTAAATCCACAACAACTTCATCGCCAAAAGTTATTACATTGGCAACAGCTCCGCTTTCAACCATATTTTTTCCTTCTCCGGCTATAGTAATTGTTTCTAGAGCTTTAAGAATTTCTTTTCTGTCTAATTTCATTTTAAC
>SEBM01000652.1 GCA_004296145.1 Flavobacterium sp. | reverse complement strand
ATATTAATTATGAAAAAAATACTATTAGGAGCAATAGCCATTTTGGCCTTTACCTCACCTACAAATGCGCAAACCATAAATGTGGCGTTTCCCCATTTTACAGGAAAACAATATGTGTATGTATTAGAAAAAGGCAGTAAAAAAGATACCATTGCCACAGGAAAATTAGATACTGAAGGAAAAGCCACACTTGTTATTCCGTCTGCAAAAAAAGGCTATGCGGGAATTTCCCATTTTGTACTTACAGAAGGTGGCGGCATGGATTTTATTGTCAATAAAGAAAACTTCACCATTTCCTGCCTGGAAGAACAGCCTAATTTTGAGAATACAAAATATACAGTTTCAGCAGAAAATGATTTTTTTAATGGACGAATGAAAAAGCTAAACCAGATTTTAGAAAAAGTTCGAATGGTACAATACGGGCTTACTGTTTATAAAAAAGAAGATGCGCTTTATCCTGCGCTGAATCAGGAACAGCAAAACCTAAACCAGCAGCTTACAGCCCTGAAAAGCGAGACCGCACAAAATAAACTATATGCTGCAAGACTAGCAGAAATCTACGATATCTTAATGGGCTCCGGAAGCAAAATCAATTTATCTGAAGGAGAAAAAGCAAAAGAAATCAATGCTTTTGTAAAAGACAAACTCGACATGTCGGTCTTGTACACCAGCGGGCAATGGAACAATTTTATAGAAGGCTGGATGCAGCTGCATCAAGCTGTAATAAAAGACGATGCCCTTTGGCTTGAAGGCACCAAATATGTATTGTCACACATAAAAAGCAATGAAATTTATACTGCATTTACAGAAAAAGCAATTCTGGTATTAACCAAAGCCGGAAAAGATGATCTGGTTACTTCTTTAAGTGAATACGCCTCAAAATCCGGAAGATTAGAAAAATCCGGAAAAATAGTAATGGCCGCTATTAATGGTCCTGCAATAGGTAATGTGGCTCCGGTATTGCAGACCGCCACAGGTAAAAAAACGATAAATAAAAAGACATTATTATTCTTCTACGAATCGGGCTGTAACAACTGTGAAAATGAAATTCACCAATTACTTGGCAATTACGAAATAGTAAAAGATAAAGGCTACGAAATTATAAGTGTTGCTGCAGATATGACGTCAAACGTTGGAGACGGCCACAATCACCAATTTCCGTGGAAAGAGCAGTTATGCGATTTTAAAGGTTTCGCAGGACCAAACTTTAAAAACTATGCCATAATTGGAACTCCTACTTTTTTTGTCATTGATGAAAAAGGGAAAATTACCGGGAAATATGCATCATTAATTGATACGGGAATTTTGAGTAATCCTTATACAGTTAAGAAGTAGTTTTTTTGTTTCAGGTTTAAAGTTTCAGGTTTTCCGCAACCTTGTCATTTCGACCGAAGGGAGAAATCGCACGCGTAACCACAAAGATTGTCGATTATTGTTATAGAGTTTCTAGTGCGATTTCTCGTTCCTCGAAATGACAAAACTGAGCGAAGTAAAAGGATCGCAAAGCTTTTCCTCAATCAACTTACGCAATCTTGTCATTTCGACCGAAGGGAGAAATCGCACTAGAAATTCCGCAATAATAATCGACAATCTTTGGGTTACGAGCATGATTTTCCTTCTATCGAAATAAAAAATTGGTTCGTTGTGGGGGATTATTTAATAGAGATATGGAAATTAATTTTACTTAAAATGAGAATTTAGGGTTTCAAAAGTCGAATTAAATTCTTTAATCAAATCCAGTTTCTTATCTCTTCGCCATTTCTTTAATTCTTTTTCTCTGGTAATTGCTTCTTGAATCCAAGCGAATTTTTCGTAGTAAACTAAAAACTGAATGTAGTATTTAGCGGCATATGTATTGGCTTTTAAATCTATGTTTTCTCTGTGTTTCGCAAGTCTTCCTTTTAAATTATTTGTTACACCAATGTAAAATGAAGTGCGATGCTCGTTAGTTATGATATAAACATAGTAAGTATGATAGCCAATTTGTGGGTTTAGCATTTTTATTTATTTGTACGAATATACATGTTTTTTTTTGTTTGAGTTATTAAAAAATATATGATAATCTTTGTGGTTACGTGTGCGATTTCTCCTCCGTCGAAATGACAAAATTGTGCTTAAAATCAAAATAATAAAC
>SEBM01000651.1 GCA_004296145.1 Flavobacterium sp. | reverse complement strand
TGCAACACGCTCTTTTACATCCATTAAACCAAGAAGAATCCCCTTTTAATTTATTTTTTAAAATATCAATTTCTTTACGATATAATTATTTATCACATCTAATTAGTAAGTATCTTCGTATAGAGATGTGAGACGTTAGACATGAGTCCCGATAGCTATCGGGATGAGAAAGCAGTTTAACAATCCAGCAATAAAACAATTCACAAACTAAAACTAAAGCAATGATCAATACCTTATTATTACTATTAAACTTATGGATTGCTCCAAATCCACCTAAATCTGTTTATGATTTTTCTTTTAAAACGCTTGATGGCAAAGAAGTAAAACTATCAAAGTTTAAAGGAAAGAAAATCTTAATTGTAAATACTGCTTCAAAATGCGGTTATACTCCACAATATGAAGATTTAGAGAAACTACACAAGCAATACGGTAAAAATGTTGTTTTAATTGGTTTTCCAGCAGGTAATTTCAGAGAACAAGAACTTGGCACAAGCAAAGAAATCCAAGAATTCTGTACCCAGAAATATGGGGTTACGTTTTTAATGAGTGAAAAAGTAAGTGTTAAGGGAGCAGATATTAATCCGCTTTTTGCTTATTTAACTAGCCAAGAAAATCCTGATTTTACTGGTGATATAAAATGGAATTTTGAAAAATTCTTGATTAATGAAAAAGGCCAGTTGGTACACCGTTATCGTTCTCCAGTTAAACCTTTGGATGCTGCTATCGTTCAGAATTTATAATATTTCTTTATAGTTTTAATTAAATCCCAAGGCATAATCGTTTTGGGATTTTTTGTTTATAATTGACCATGAACTATACACCTTATTTAATTCTTGCGCTAGCTTTTATCGCTGCCTTATATTTTATTTTCCGCAAGAGGAAATTGGTAATAGTTTCATTAAGCAAAGCTGATAAACAATTACTAGCCGACAATGTAGATTTTTACATCCGCCTTGATGGCGATAAAAAAACGTTGTTTGAGCAAAAAATTTCAGATTTTTTAGCTTCTACTAAAATTGAAGGTGTAGGTTTAGAAATTACACAATTGGATAGGTTATTAGTAGCATCTAGCGCTGTAATTCCAATTTTTGGTTTTGCCGATTGGAAGTATAAAAATCTAAGCAACGTGGTCTTGTATCCAGACACTTTTAATCAAGATTTCCAGTTTGAAGATGGTGATAGAAATATCATGGGAATGGTTGGAACGGGTTTTATGAATGGACAAATGATTTTATCATTAGCTGCCTTAAGACACGGTTTTTCTAAAAGTGCAGGTAAGGAAAATACTGCGATTCACGAGTTTGTGCACTTGTTAGATAAATCTGATGGCGCAACTGATGGAGTGCCAGAGAACTTAATGGCACATGAATACACTTTGCCTTGGCTGAAAATGATGCACGAGGAAATAGAAAGGATTGAGACGAACAAATCTGATATAAATCCTTATGCAATCACTAATCAGGCAGAGTTTTTTGCTGTCGTTTCTGAATACTTTTTTGAACAGCCTGAAATACTAAAGGATAAACACCCAGAACTTTATCAAATGTTAAGTAGCACTTTTGGGCAAGATTTAGCTGAAGAGTAAACCACAAAGGCACCAAGAAAACAAAGAAAATTCTTAAATATATTTTGTCAAACTTAAAGGCTAATAGTGTAAAAGTTTGACAAAGTAGATTTTTAACTATCTGTGTTCATCCTTTTTATCTGTGGTTAATAAATCCCTATCTTAGCCTCATCAAAACAATCCTTTTATGACTGTAAAAAACAAGATTTATTTTCTTGCTATTTCGTTGGTTCTTTTTGGCTCTTGTACAACACAATATGCAGTTGTAAAATCTAATCGCGAAGAGCAAAACATTAATTCTTCATTACCAGTAGATAGTTCAATCATTAAAACTTATATGCCTTACAAAGTTAAGGTAGAAGCCGAAATGAATGAAGTTATTGGCTATACAGATGTTTTATTAGCTAAAAGTTCTACTGTTCCAGAATCTGTATTAGGCAACTTTTTTGCAGATGTCGTATTTAATCAAGCTAAAAAGATAGAACCTAATATCGATTTCGTATTTCCAACCACAACTGGCGGATTAAGAAATGATATTGCAAAAGGTCCAATCACCGTTTCTAGCATATTCGAAC
>SEBM01000650.1 GCA_004296145.1 Flavobacterium sp. | reverse complement strand
ATAATCACCATTATTACTTGCCTTTTTTCTTTCTTGAACTTGAGAGAGATTTAGAAAGTTTTCTTACCTTTTTTGATGTGGAAGAACAAGACATCAGAGAAACCGCTATTTTTCAACCGGCAAATAAAAATTCCAGCCCTGAATTTGAAAACTTAAAAGAAATTTTGGCTTTCTTTTTAGTTCCTGGTGTTAAAGAAGAAAACGAACAACTTTTTTTTAAAAGTATTATTGATCATCGTATCAAAACTAATAAAGAAGACGAAAAAATTTATGCTATAAAGTTCTTGATTGATGAGATAATAACCTTGCAAGAAAATAATAGATTACTGAATAATCCCTCATTTTATTATCAAGCAAAAATTGATCGATTTGTAGAGTATTGCAATAAGGAGATATTATACTTACAGGAAAAAATCAAAGATTTACAATTAGAGCAATCTGCTAGATACGAGCAGTCCATCAGAATTTATAAGAAAGCTTCATTAGAAGATGCCGAAAGATTACGGTGCAGTGAAGGCGATATTTATTCGATTCTTCCAGAACCTACTAATTACGAAGAAGCAATTGAAAGGTTTAAAGAATTAGATGGGCGACGATCTTTTGAACTATTAAGAATGAACTTTCTGAAAAAGTATGGTAATACGCCGACATTGAAAGTCATAAATGATGAGCTACTCTCTATATATAAATTTATAAGTGAAGCAAATCAAAGTTCAACAGAAGAAGCATTCAAAAATCGCGATCATTCTGAGCATTTAGAGTATTTACGTCTCAATAACAAATTTTACCAGAATAATTCATTGCCATTTGATAATTATTATAACTTCTTCAATTCAAACTCACAATATATTTATGGTAAGTATTTTCTGTATAAAGATTGGCTTGAACAAGTGGGAAAACAATTAAATACAGAAGAATGGACATCATATATGAAAGGGCTTTCTGATAAAGAACGGGAAGAAATTTTGCAAAAAGCTCAGGGATTAAAAAGATTGGCCGAAATTTCTTTGCATTATGCTCAGGGTGAAAATTGGAGTGTGGGCAATTATCCGGTTGAATTAGAATCTATTTCTAGAGTAGACTTATTTATTGAATACTTGAGTCAGACTTTTGAAATATTTATAAAAGAAGGTAAAGATGTTCATCAATTATTAGATATTTTAATTCAAACGTCAAAAACAGATTTTGATAATGTATTGCTTACAAAAAGTAAAAGTATCAACGGACATTTATATAACAAGTTACAGTCGCTTAAATTATTATTTTCAAAAGTTACGATAGCTCCCTTAGTAGAGCAAGGTATTGAAAATCAGAATTCCATTGAAAAAGAAAAAATTGAAAATTTACTTGAATTTATGCTTACAGTTGATCCTAGAAAGCATAAAAAAATATTGAGCGAATCCGATTATGATAAGTTAATAAGTTGGGTAGAATATTATTTCATAAATGACTTGCAAATACCACTGATTGAAAGCCCAATTAAATTTGTAAATACGGCGAAGGGGAATGTTGTTTACACTTTTATGGTAATTTTTAAAGAACTAAAACCAAATATGACGAGACCTGATAGCCTTTTCGATTTGGTTAAAGCTTGTTTTTATGAATATAGAGCTGCTAAAGTAAGTAGTTTAAAGAAGCTTAAAGAACCTCAGTATTATAAAGATTTGAACAAACATTATTCAAAAAATATTAAGTAGCGTAAAAACGCAAAAATAGCGTAAGATAAGCGAAAACCTGTTTTAAATATTTGCAGAGTAATATAAATGCTTTGCAAAATGAAAAAAACAGCAGAAAAAAAGTCTAATAATAAGTCTATTAGATTTCAATGGAAAACTTTTACATCTAATGAAAGTGTAAAATTAGTATCGAATCATTGTAGCCAAGTCCAAATCCTTTTGGATTATTTAGAAAACCATGTGGCTACTGCATCTATGATTTCAGAGGCAACTGGAATACCTCAAAAAAATATTTGTAGGTACAAAAGAAAATTAGAAAGAGAAAGAAGACTTTTTGAAGTTTATAAGTCAAGATGCAAGTTGACAGGCCATTTAGCGTGTTATCTTAGCTTAGAAAAAGGTAAGTTTCCATTATTTAAGCAATTGACATTTTTTAATGATTAGTCTTTTAATAGCTTTATTA
>SEBM01000649.1 GCA_004296145.1 Flavobacterium sp. | reverse complement strand
GCATAGGTTAAGGACTCATTATTCAAATCACTAACAAATTTACTTTTACTATTTTGAAATTTCAGGAAAGCCATCACATCGTAAGTTTCGCCGTCACTCCAGAAGTAGTCATAAACAATAATAAAATCAGTATCATTTTTCTCTTTAAATGTTTCTATAGAACGGAGAAAAGCCAGCATTGGAATTATTTCATTATAATTTTCGGAGAAAAGTAGCATCCCGAAATGCCAGATTCCGTTTTTCTCGTCGTAATCGAAAAATGGGATTGTTCGTGATTTTTTCATCCAAAAATTGACGACTTTCTCGTTGGTTTTTTCATCATAATTAAAAACATCTTTCTGTGTTAGTGTATTATCGTCATACATTTCTGCATTGTCCCACCAATCCAGCCAGCCGTCTTCAAAGTTGGGGACGGCTGGTTTTTCTTTTAAAAATTGATTTAATTTTTCTTTTGAAATATTTATTCTTGCGAATACTGAACTTTGTTCCATTGCTTTAATTTTTAAAAGTCAAAAAGCCGTCTTCTTTTGTAAGCCCAAAAGGTCCAGAAACAAAAGATTTTGGTTTTTTCTTTTTCCCAAAATACCGAATATCATTACAATAAAAAGTGATTTTTCTTTCGGTATCAAAAGAATATCTTCCACTGATTTTTACATAAGCAGGACAATCGCCTTTGTCGTACATCACAAAAGTGTAGTCCTCTTTTATTTCTAAAAAATAGCCATAATCCAATTCGTTTTCAACAGGTTTTAAGGTAATTTCTGGCTTTTCTTTTGGCGAAAAAGCCTCGCTCATTATCCATTTTCCTAAAACTTCCGGGTGTTGGTAATTTTTGAAATAATACGGATCGTAGGTCCGAAACAAAAAATTGTTTTGGTCATAAAGTACAATCATTTTTAAAGGAGCACCGTTTTCATTGTGGTGAAATAATAAAAGGTATTTATAATCTCCTCTTTCAACGCTTTTTACCAAATCCGAAATACTCCAATCTAAATTATATCCTTTTAAACCTGCTTTTAAGATTTCTTCATCTGTATTTTGCTTTCCAATGGTTGCCCAAAGTCCGTTGCCAAACATCGTATCTTTCTCAGAAGCTGAGATAAAATCCTCGATGATTTTTTGGTTTCTCTCGTTTTCCAGTTGCATAATTCTGCCCGTTCCGCATTCTATAGGTTTTCGGATGCTGTCGTTTTGGGCGTAACTATTTGAAAATATTGCAAGAACAATACTGATGAAGAGTAATTTTTTCATTATTTTATGATATTCAATTTTCCTTTTTTTATAATTATTTGATTAAAAATCACTCAAAAATATCATCTAACCAAGATTCTAATCTCGCCTTTTCATTACCATTCAAAACTTCGGAAATTTAGACTAAGTCTAAATTTTGGTTAATCAACATCAAAAAAGGCAGTTCAAACATTTTTTTATCATTTTTCTACTTACCTCGTCATCGTATAATCAAACACAAAAACTTTAAAAAAGCCATCTTTTGGGGTAAAAGAAAGACTTCCTGAGGATTGTTGTAATGAAAAAACCTTGTTTGGAAAAACACCATCAAACTGCTTGGTTTTATAGAATTTTCCCGAGATTGAAATAGGCAAATCTTTCTTTAAACGATCTTCTATGTCTTTCGGAAATTGTTTCATGCCATCTACATAAAAACAGTAATCTACCAGATCATCTTGGTTTTTGTATTTTTCATAGTCCTTCACCAAAATAAAATTTGGACGATCCATTACCGCCCATTGTAAGTATTTGATGTAAATGGTTTCCAGATTTTTGCTCACCAGTTCATATTTTTGGAAACGTTATTTTTCCCAAGTAGCACTATTTTGGGCATCAAAAAAACGCATAGAAGTGATGTTTTTTTTAGCAATTTTGACGTAAGGTGAAGTATCTGTTTCCGTGGAGAAATAATAATTTTCGTCTTCGCCGTACAACCACCAATCTCCAGAACCTTGGTTCATTTTTGTGACTTGAAATTTTAAAAGCGAACTTTCATCGGGAATGATATAATTAGGGTCGGTGATTTTCCCCCAAAGATTCTCAAATAAATACGTTTTTTTGCTCAAATACAAGATGATGGCAAAAATGGTGATGATTAAAAAATATCGTTTTTTCATTTTTATATTTTATAT
>SEBM01000110.1 GCA_004296145.1 Flavobacterium sp. | reverse complement strand
GTATTAAGATGAAAGTGAAATTTTTAATCAGTATTGTGTTAATCGCTTGTAGCTTATCTACCAATGCTCAATCTAATTTGCTGAATGCAAAAACAGCTGAACAAATTGGAAAAAAGAATGCTGCACAGTTGATTTCTGATAATGATAAGCCTTTGGCTTATGGATATGTAGATGATAGAGATATTCTAATGGGTAAAACGACCTGGGAAATTATTGATTTGAATGAAAAAATCAACTTCCCTATGTATTATCCGGTTGATACCGCTAACATTGGCTCTGACAGACGATCTCTTTATGATGTTTTAACAAAAGCAATCAAAAGAGGGAAAATAACTGAAGTGTATGCGGATAGTTATTTCAACACCAAAAAGTCTATGAAAGATATTGAAGGTTCCTTATCTCGTGTTGATACAACAGACGCGGGTAGAGAATTGATTAATCAGTATCCTGATGATTATAAAACTCGTGTAGTTAAGAAGAAAGTCGTAACCGGAACTGGTAAGAAGAAAGTTGTTTCGTATGTAGACCAGACAGTTGGACCAACAAGGACAGTTCCTGCTGAATATATTTTAAAACAGGATCTTACAGCTGCGGATGTTACTCAATATAAAATAAAAGGATACTGGTACTTTGACAAGCGCCAGAGTGAATTAAAATATCGTTTACTCGGAATTTGTCCCGTAACTCCTGATGTTTATACAATGAACAGCGACGAAAAAGATTATATTGAATTGTTTTGGGTTTTTTACCCAAATGCAAGAGAAGCTTTGCATGAAGCGAAGGCTTTTAATGATACGAACTCTGCTATGCCAATTTCATTTGATCAGATTTTAAATTCGAGACGTTTTAATGCTATTATTTACAAAGAAGAGAATATGTACGGAGATCGTGAGATTAAGGATTACATGAAAGATAATGCACAAAACCAGTTATTAGAATCTGAAAGAGTAAAAGAGAAGATTCGTAATTTTGAAGAAGATATGTGGAACTACTAAGTTTCCGGAGTTACATAACAAAAACTCTTACTACCTTTGTAGCAGGAGTTTTTTTATTTATTGCCATTATGATTGATTATCTTATTATAGGATCTGGTTTAGCCGGAATTTCATTTGCTGAATTAGCATTCAAAAACAATAAAACTATTTTGGTTCTTGACAATAATTCTCAAAATTCGTCAAGAATTGCAGGTGGACTTTACAATCCTGTTATTTTGAAGCGTTTTAGTGAAGTTTGGAAAGCACAGGAACAATTAGTTTTAATGGACGAATTCTATGATAATATCGAAAATAAATTGCAAAGAAAGTTCAATTTTAAACTTCCTATTTTAAGGAAGTTTTTTTCGATAGAAGAGCAAAATAATTGGTTTGCAGCTTCTGACAAGAAAAATTTAGCTCCCTTTTTGTCTACAAAATTAGTTCTGAAAAAATATAATAGTATTGACTCGCCATTTGATTATGGAGAAGTTTTGCATACGGGATATGTTGATACCGCTTTGTTGCTGGACAGTTATAAAGAATACTTACGTGAAAACAATTTATTACTGGAAGAATTTTTTGATAGCGTTTATATTGAGTTTTTTGATTTCGGAATTCAATATAAAAATATTCAGGCACGTCATATTATTTTCGCAGAAGGTTTTGGATTGCATAAAAACCCTTTTTTTAATTACCTGCCTTTAGACGGCACAAAGGGCGAATTATTTATTATAAAAGCTCCTGATTTAGATTTGGATATTATCGTAAATACAAGTGTTTTTATACTGCCTCTTGGAAATGATTTATTTAAAGTTGGAGCAACTTATAACTGGCAGGATAAGACAGATTTACCTACTGAAGAAGGAAAACAGGAACTTTTGGAGCGAATAAAAGAAATTATTATGTGTGATTGCGAGATTGTTAAGCATTTTGCCGGTGTACGCCCAACAGTAAAAGACAGAAGACCACTAATCGGTACACATCACGAACGTAAATCAATTCATATCCTTAATGGATTAGGAACGAGAGGCGTAATGCTTGGACCTGCTATGGCAAAAGCTTTATTTGATTATATTGAAAATGAAACTCCTTTAGATTCTGAAATAGACATTAAAAGATTTCATAAAAGATATCTGAAAACGCTTATTTTAGACCGGCCTTAGGATCATAAGAAATAAACATATTGATGTAAATATTCCTTGAAAGCCTTAAAACAAAAGGGAATAATAAAACCAAAGTGATTATTATCGATAAAAAAGATTGTTCAATAGTAGTTTTAAAAAAAACAAACGAAACAATAAAAGCAGCAATACCAACAGCAACATTTAATCCGTAGCTAACATACATCGCTCCGTAAAAAAAAGAAGGTTCTATCTGGTATTTTAATCCGCAGTGACTGCAGT
Organism: Flavobacterium sp.; assembly: GCA_004296145.1. GTDB lineage: Bacteria > Bacteroidota > Bacteroidia > Flavobacteriales > Flavobacteriaceae > Flavobacterium. The sequence continues at coordinate 7,450 of SEBM01000110.1, read as the reverse complement.
GATCATTCATTTTTAAAACTTTGGATAAATGAAGCGGATTTGGATCAGAGTACATACTCTCATTTTGGCATCTTGGGCAACTTCCTGTAAAAATACTTCTTATTTTAGATCCTTTGCTGAACATCTTATATAGACTTTTGTAAAAATTGGCGATTTAAAAATAGGTTAAATCGTACGTAATTATTCTTCTAAACAGGTGTAAAGATAGTGAATAACTTTGTTTTTAATCAGCAAATTATCATTTTGATGTTGATTCCTGCTGCCTTTTTAAGATAATTAATTTCAGGATTTTGCTTTGTGAAAAATAATATTCTAAAAATAAAAAGATAAGTGTTTAAAGACCAGAATATATACTTTTGCAACTTCTCAGAATATTACAAAAGCTATCATTTTTCTCCGTTAAAACTTCAATTAATTGTTATACTTTTGCACTTTCAAAACGTAAATTAAAAATCAACATTATTTGCAGTTGATTTATGCGTTAAATTAATCAATAACAATGGTTTATTAAGCCATTATATATTTAGCAATAGTCAATACATTATGCTTAACATTCACAATCTGTCGGTTTCATTTGGAGGAACATATTTATTTGAAGAAGTTACTTTTCGTTTAGGAGCCGGAGACCGCGTTGGTCTTGTTGGAAAAAACGGTGCAGGTAAATCGACAATGCTTAAAATGCTGGCAGGCGATTTTAAGCCAGATTCTGGAGTTATTTCTCAGGAAAAAGACATCAGAATGGGGTTTTTGCGCCAGGATATTGATTTTGAACAAGGAAGAACTGTATTAGAAGAAGCGTATGAAGCTTTTACTGAAATCAAAGTTGTTGAGAAAAAACTTGAAGAAATCAATCATCAATTGGTTACCAGAACCGATTATGAAAGTGAAGAATATGGACAGATTATAGAAGATTTATCTGATTATACACATCGTTTTGAACTTCTTGGAGGTTACAATTATGTGGGAGATACAGAGAAAATTCTTTTGGGTTTAGGTTTTAAAAGAGAAGTTTTTAATAATCAGACTGAAACATTTTCCGGAGGCTGGAGAATGCGTATTGAGCTTGCAAAGCTTCTTTTGCAATCAAATGACGTATTGCTTCTGGATGAGCCAACCAACCACTTAGATATTGAGAGTATTATTTGGTTAGAAAGTTTCCTTCGTAATTATCCCGGTGTTGTGGTAATTGTATCGCACGATAAAATGTTCCTGGATAATGTCACGAACAGAACAATCGAAATTTCTTTAGGAAAAGCCTATGATTTCAACAAACCGTATTCTCAATATTTAGAATTGCGTCATGAAATCCGCGAAAAACAATTGGCAACTCAAAAGAATCAAGCTAAAAAAATTGAAGAAACAGAAAAATTAATCGAGAAATTCCGTGCAAAAGCTTCAAAAGCTTCGATGGCGCAATCGTTGATTAAAAAATTAGATAAAGTAGAACGAATTGAAGTCGATGAAGACGACAATTCGGTAATGAACATTTCGTTTCCTGTTTCAAAAGAGCCAGGAAAAGTAGTTGTAGAAGCTGAAGATGTTACTAAAGCTTACGGTGATAAAGTAATCCTAAAAGATATCAGTCTTCTTGTAGAAAGAGGAAGTAAAATTGCTTTTGTCGGCCAAAACGGACAAGGTAAATCTACTTTTATCAAAGCATTAGTAAATGAATTTGAATATCAGGGAACTATAAAATTGGGTCACAATGTTCAGTTGGGTTATTTTGCTCAAAATCAGGCGGAATATCTGGATGGTGAAATTACATTGCTGCAAACTATGGAAGATGCTGCAACTGATACCAACCGATCTAAAGTTCGTGATATGTTAGGTTCGTTTTTATTTCGCGGCGATGATGTGGAGAAAAAAGTAAAAGTACTTTCAGGAGGTGAGCGTAACCGTTTGGCACTTTGTAAGTTGTTATTGCAGCCGATCAATGTGTTGCTGATGGATGAGCCAACGAATCACCTGGATATTAAATCTAAAAATGTTCTGAAAGCCGCTCTTCAAAAATTTGGAGGCACCTTATTATTAGTTTCTCACGACAGAGATTTCCTTCAGGGAATGTCGAATATTGTTTACGAATTTAAGGATCAGAAAATTAAAGAATATTTAGGCGATATCAACTTTTTCTTAGAGCAGCGCAATCTTGAAAATATGCGTGAAGTCGAGAAAAAAGATGTTGCAAAAGTGGCAGCTCCAAAAGAAAACAACAAAACTTCTTATGAAGATCAGAAAAAAGGAAAAGCACTTCAAAACAGACTTAGTAAAGTAGAAAGCCAGATTAAACAATTAGAAAAAGACATTCAGCACGATGATAAAATGCTGGCTTCTAATTATGATAAACATATCGAAGATGCTTCATTTTTTACTGCATACAACAAAAAGAAAGCAGATTTAGATCAATTACTTCTGGATTGGGAAATCGTTCAGGAAGAAATTGATAATTTTAATGCTTAATATAGTCTTCGGGAGCTAGTCCAGCTTTCCGTTTCAAGTCCTTACTACAAAGCCTTATTTTTCTAAGCCATAAAACGAGCTTCCGTTGGTGGCTGTTTTCTGGCAAGAAAAATAAGGCTTTGCAGTTCCGGGCTTTTCACTACAATCTGGGCTATTACGTTTCAGGTTTCAGGTTTGAAGTTTCACGTTTTCATAGGAACCTGAAACTTCAAACCTGAAACTTGAAACAAAAAAAGACTACTTAATAATTCCAATAGATTTAGAGTGCATAATAGCTTCACTGCTTTCTTTAAAATAGCATACAGAAACGTCAAGATCTTCTAAGTTTTTCAAAATATTTTTTATAACCTCTTTTTGATGTTTGCCGGTTTGCCTAATGTAGACAGCTTTTACGGTCACAGGAAATATCTTGCAGATTTGTTCGTATAGATAAGGATCATGCTGTGAATCATCTCCCAATAAAACATATTTAAGATTCGGATAAAACTCCAGTACATGTTTTATCTTATCAAATTTATGATTATGATTTCCTCTTCCGCTCATGAAGAAATCAGCAATTCCTCTTTTTATATCTTTTAGCAAAATAACGGCTCTCGGCAGCTGATGAATTTTGGTAAAACTAACTATAAAGCTGTACAGATTCCATTCACTGCTCGAAATATAAAAAAAGGCATTTTGTTCCTCTTTATTATTTCTTCCGGCCGAACTTAAGGCTTGATAATGCGGAACAACATCTTTAAAAACTTTACGGTCGTTTACATTTTTAAACAGAAGAATATAGATTTTTTTAAAAATATTTCGGGTATGAGATATTAAAAAAGTATCATCAATATCAGATATAATTCCGAGGTTTCCTTCGTGAGGTCTTATAAAAGTTCCCTTGGTTGTTATGGTTTCAGATTTATACTTAATGCTCACTTCATATTCCATCCATCCAAAATCTGTTTCTTTTTCAATCGGAATACAAAATTTAAAATACCCATCGTCTAAAGTTTTGGAGTGAATTTCCTGATGGCCGCATTTGAGATAAACATCAAAATTTTTTATGGTCTTAATCCTAAACAGATTTACTACAGAAGTAGCATTTTTTAGGTTTTTCTTTTGAAAATCATAATCATACAGCCTTTTAAAAACATGACCCATCACGATTAATTCCTGTTCATTTGCATAACCCCGATATAATTGTAGAATTGGTTTCATTAATTGTGTACTTTTATATATGTAAATTAATTATTTTAATCGGTTTTAAAAATTAAATTTTGAAAAAGAATATCATTTTTGTTGTAAATCCAATTTCAGGAGATTTAGACAAATCAGACCTAATAGACGCTGTAAACGAATTTTCGATCACCAATAATTTCCATTTAACTGTTTATGAAACCACAGGGAAGCAAGATATCAAGGCGCTTCATTCACTGTATGACGAACAAAAGCCTGAAAGAATTGTAGTTGCCGGAGGAGACGGAACCATAAAAATGGTTGCCGAAGCAATGGAGCAACACGATGTTATTATCGGTATTTTGCCTGCCGGTTCTGCCAACGGTTTGTCTGTAGATTTAAATTTACCAAATACCATTGAAGAAAATCTCAAAATTGCATTTCTGAATCATTATATAGAAATGGATATGATTTGTATAAACGGCAAAAAAAGTATTCACTTAAGTGATATTGGACTTAATGCAGATTTGGTCAAGAATTATGAAGAAAGCAATTTGAGAGGTTTCTGGGGCTACGCTTTGCAGGCGTATACCACTCTTGTAGAAAACAACGAACCTTTTGTTGCGACAATTACGACAAACAAAGAAACGAGTATACATCCGGCAAGAATGATTGTAATCGCTAATTCTCAGAAGTATGGAACCGGTGTTACGATTAATCCGCATGGTGTTGTAAACGACGGGAAATTTGAATTGGTAATTTTAAAAAGCCTCGATTTATTATTACTGGGAAAAATTATTACCGGAAACATGCCAATCGATTCTGATGATATTGTAATCATCTCAACAGATAAAGCAACAATCATAACCGATTATCCTGTCAATTTTCAGATTGATGGTGAATATTGTGGCGCTCAGAAATCGCTTGAAATTCATATTTTGCACAAGCAAATGAAATTGGCCATACCTTAAAATCTTTGACAAAGTGAAAATCTTTGTCAAAGTATTTATTTAAAAGGATTTCGTTCGTTCCAATCTGTTTTTGGTTCCAGATAATCGAATAGTTTGCCAATGTTTTTGTTAATCAGTGCATTGCTGTGCGTAATTAAACCATACATTTTAACTGGCTTTGCTCCAACTGAGCTTTTTATTTCGAGAGCAGTTCGGGCAAAAACGATTTCTTTAAAACCCTGATTGATAGAATACGCAATCATATCGTATAGCATGTTTAGGTACAGCATTTTGTCGCGCTGAATACTTTCGTCATAACCTAAAAAATAAGTATCCATTACAGATCCGTTTTTTATTAGGGTATTGAAGCCAATTAGTTTTCCATCCAGAAAATAACCATAAAAAAGAAAATCTTCTTTCATGATTTCTTTAAAAATTCGGAAATGATTTTTGGCTAGAAAAAAAGTATTGAAAGGAGCATTTTTTGCCACATGAAAGTATAAATCATAAATCACATCTTCATGTTTTATGATTTCATCCAATGACATTTTCTTTTTTTCGATTCCTTCGCTCTTTTTTCGGGCGCGTTTGTACTGATCGCGGTATTTTTTAGAAAGAGCATCAATATAATCCTGTTCTGTTTTCCAGTCAGAATTAATGTCGAAAATCATATTAGGCTGAGTCGAAAACGTAAAGTTGTTTTTGAATTCTGCTTTTAAAGGTTCAATTTCTTTTTCTGTAAAATCTTTTATACTCGTAATGTGAACTTTACGACCTTTTGATTTAAAGTCTTTTTTGATTTCATTAATTGCTTTGTGAAGTGTTTTAATGACTTTTACTTCATTAGCTTCTTTTGAAAAAGAAAATGCATTTTGTCCTGTAAGCATATTATTGCCAACAAATAAAACATGTGAAGCAAAATTCTTAAAAGCAAAATTGCGTACAGACGTTTTTAAGCATTGATCGCGTTCGCCAAAAGATTCTAATTTTTCTGCAAAAATAAATTGGGTCAATGCAATTCCGACAAGCTTTTCATTTTTAAAAATCCCTATAAAATGACAAATCATATTTACAGGAGACGATTTTTCCAAAACTTCAAGGTATTGCCGGGTCAAAAAGATATTTTGAGTAGTAAGCGAGTTCCATTCTACAGGCAGTACAGACGCGCTATTATATATTTGAAAAGAATAAGTTGTATTCAAAAGTGTGAGCTAATTTTTTCAAAATTAGATAATATTTATAATAACCAATCCGGTTTATGTTATTATTATGAAAAACCCGTTTGATTTTGAGTTTCAAACGGGTTTTTATATTTTTATGATATTAAGCAAATCCACAAACGATTCCGCCCATAAGAGTTAAAGTTACAATCCAAAATCCTGCGTGTATCAAAATATATTTCCAGGATTTTCTTTCAAACAACCCATTAATACCAATTACAGGAAGAGCGAAAAACAACCCGGATATACCTCCATGTAATGCTCCGTGTTTAAAAGTTCTGTAAGCAGTTCCATAATCAGCCATAAATGCAGCAAATGATGGTTTCGCACTTTCTAATAAAGGCGGCCCGCCAACCATTCCGACAGCTCCGGACTGATGAATAGTAAGAGACATCAATACCACAGTAATCATTAAAGAGAAAATATAAGTTAGTCCAAATATTTTCAGCATGTTTCCCGTTCTGAGTTGTTCCTGGGTAAAATTGTTTTCTTTCATCCAGATTGTTCCAAAAACTTTTGGATGATACCAGACAAATCCGACTACAAGTGTTACCAGTGCAGCAAGTAATAGTGCAATAAAGTTGATTTCCATAATATAAAGGTTTAATTGTTAGTGCATCAAATTTAATTAAAAAAGATAGTCATTAAACGATTTTTTCAAAGTAGTAAAAAGAAGGTTAAAAAATTACTTATTAACACTTTGTCGACATTTGAGGCTTTGTATCAGCAAAATGTATAATTTTACTCCCGAAAACAAAACCCCAAATCTGTTATGAAAAGTAGTATCACTCTTTTTTTAGCACTTGTTTTTTCTCTTACTATTTATGCAGATACTGTCTCTGACAAAGAAAAAGATGCCCTCATTAAATTGTACCATGCTACTAATGGATCACAATGGAAAGTAAAATGGGACTTATCTTCTACGGTATCCTCATGGTATGGAGTACAAGCTAAAGACGGAAAAGTAGTCGGACTAAATTTGTCCAGCAATAAGTTAAAAGGAGAATTGCCCACAGAACTTTTTGATCTTGTAAATCTGATTGCTATAGATTTACATGACAATAATTTGAAAGGAAAAATTCCTATTGCGATCCAGAACCTGAAAGAGCTTGAATCTTTGGATGTTTCTTCGAATGAATTGTCAGGCGCATTACCTGCTTCAATCTGTGAACTTAAAAAGCTTAAGAATTTAGCGCTTTTTATGAACAAAATTTCGGGACAATTACCATTAGAAATTGGCAAATTAGAAAAGTTGGAAATTTTGTCATTGTTTAATAATGAAATAGGAGGTGAATTGCCAACTTCATTATATAAAATTCAAACGCTAAAAATTTTACTTCTGAATAATAATAAAATGACCGGAAACCTGAGTAAGGACGTAATTAATTTTTCTGCTCTGGAAAACCTGAGTCTGTTTGCAAATAGTTTTGAAGGGGAAATTCCGAGAGAACTTGAAAAATTGCATAATTTATCAGAAATGAACCTTTCATACAATAAATTTAGGGGAACTGTTTCTAAGAACCTTGTAATGTTAGATTCACTGAATATGATTATGTTTGACGAAAACGAAAATCCAATTTTATTAGATATTAATACTGAAAAAGAAACTACAATTGTAACCCAAAATTAATCGTGCTTATGAATGAATTTTACTCTCGTTAACAA
>SEBM01000648.1 GCA_004296145.1 Flavobacterium sp. | reverse complement strand
TTATAAGATAATTATTTTTGATGCCCAGCTTAAAACAGATCACAATTAATCATTAGTAGTGGAAATTTTGTAACTAATTTTTAAAATATAATAAGAAGTATTTTAACGGACTTTTTAATTTTGAAATATGAAACAACTGTACATTTTGGTCGACGATGGTTCGTACAAGGCAGAAATATTCACAACGTCCGTAAAAGCTTTTGATGAGAGGATCAAAAATCGGCCGAAAAAAATGTACTTGATGATTAAAGAAACTAAAGGATACCAAAAAGCTTCCGCAAATCATTCGCAACATCAAGGAAATAAAGAAAATTGAGATAGTATTTACTCAGGGAATTCAGAAGACGCTTTAAATAAACTAGATAAAAACAAAAAAAATAGCAGGTTTGCGCAAAAACAAATATTTTTGCTGAGCTCATACAAATCCTTCAGGGAATTCTCAGTTCATCATTACCTGCTTTGTGAAGTTTTTAAATTGTTTTTTTTTTGACAGTGCATTTTCAGCAAGAACCCTTATCTTTCACCCAATCCTGAATTTTAAAAAACCAATATATGCCCTTTAAAAAAATACTGCTCATAGATGACGACACCGACGATACCCTGATATTTATGGAAGCCCTCCAGGAGTTGGATAAAGATGTAGAGTGCCATACAGCACTAAATCCCTTAAAGGCATTTCAGGAACTGGCATCTGCAGAAGACCTTCCGGATCTTATATTCCTGGATTACAATATGCCCTTGGTAAACGGATTGGAATTCATACAGCGCATGCAGGGAGTGGAACGCTTAAAAAAAATTGAGGTCATTGTAATTTCAACCCCTCCCGAGGATGTTATGGTACAGTGGTTCGCCAGAAACAATACCCCAGTTAGGTACATCTCCAAACCGAACACTATTAGAGAACTTAAAGAGATACTGAAAAAACTGCTGTAACAGAGTAGCATTACATTAATTTTTTTATTAGAAAAATTAATAATCTTACATTGAACAGTATCATTGTGTATATAAAATTGGTTATACAATTTTGAAACGAAAACTAGTCTGCTATTGAAGATCTGCTCGACATACTGGATTTAGTTAAGTCTGCAATTACTCATAAAATTCAAAAGCATCAATAATATCTAAATACACACCGTCAAATCTAGCGTTAATTACTTTTTGTGTATACGAATTGCTGTTGCCGAAAATAATGTCCTGCCAGTCCTTATTCCAATATTTTACTTTGTAATTTCCTTTCCATGCCGGGTTTTCTGCATCAAGCCACACCGGTTTGTTTGAAGTCCAGCTTGTCTGCCAATAATAACGATAATCCTCTGCTTCGCCAATAGACATGTAAGAGATTATTAGTCTTTTGCCGCCATTAGCTTTATTTCTAAGCTTGTTTATTTCATCTGACGTAAATGCGCTTCCATCAGTAAAATATAAATCCATGATGATAAGATCGTAGTTAGTGGCGGTTACAGCATTGATGAAAGCTGCTTTAGTAGTGTAATTCGATGGATTAATCAGGTAAAGAAAATTCTTGATTTCTGATAATTGTTTCACATTGGCCGCATTTTCATTATTAATAGTAATGGGAAAACCCGGAATTGAATTTAGTTCTCTTTTATTTGCTGCAAAAGAAATGTACCCTGCATTTTTATTCTGGCTGTAGGAAGAAGTTACGTTCGAAGATGTAGAACAATAGTCAGTTACAAGAATTGTTTTTCCGGAATTTTTTGATTTGTCAAGTAGTGTTTTCAGATATTGATTGTCTGCGGCGGGAGTTGGCTTATCATCGTCATTATAGCCAAAAAACAAATCTTCCTGACCGTTTCCGTCGATAGCATCAAGATAAGGTTTGTGATTTGATCCCGATGCATCACCATTCGAAGAAACAAGTTCGATGCCATTCTGAGGAATTACAATGAACTGAGGATTCTGTGATTTCGCAAATTTGCTTATGCCAATAACAAATTCCCGCATTTTCTCTTTGTATTCTGTTTCATTATCAAGGTCCTGATTTTGATCATCCTGATCTTTTGAGCAGGATAATGTTAGTATCGAAAATGCTAAAAGAAGTATTCTAATTTTCATTGGTAGATTGATTTATTAAAAAAACGCAATGAAATTCTAAATAGTATTCAAAGTGAAAAAAAATCA
>SEBM01000647.1 GCA_004296145.1 Flavobacterium sp. | reverse complement strand
TTCTTATTTTGTGCTTTTGCTTTTTTCTTAATGCAAATGCCCAGACCTCTGCCGTAAAAAGAGCTGATAAAATGTATGACAGTTACGCTTACGCGGATGCAATAAAGGCTTATGAAAATTTAGTAAAAAAAGGATATAAGGACGAAAAAGTGTTTCAAAGACTTGGAAACTCTTATTATTTTACAGGAGATTTAAAACAATCTTTGGAATATTATAATCAATTATTTCAGTTGGATGAAAATCAGGAAGCAGATTATTTATACCGATATGCCCAATGTTTAAAATCAGCTGGAAATTATAATAAAGCTGATCAGATTTTAGAAAAATTCAGTCAAAAAGCCCCTATGGACAAAAGAGGAGCTTTGTTCCTAAAAAACAGAACATACTTAGAAGACATCAAAGCAAATTCTGGCCGTTTTGATATTGCAGATGCCGGAATAAATTCTAAAGATTCTGATTACGGAAGTACTATTTTAGATAATAAATTGGTTTTTACATCTGCAAGAGACACCGGATCAATTGTAAAAAAGAGTTTTAAATGGACCAATAAAGCTATCTCAACTTTATATGCAGTTGAAATGATGCCTGACGGAAGTATTGGGAAACCGGTTTTTTTCCATAAAAAGAACCTGGAAGTTAACTTTAACCAGTCCACTCCGGTTTTTACAAGAGATGGAAAAACGATGTATTTTACCAGAAACAATTCTGTTGGTGGCAAAAGAAAACAAAACGAGAACAAGGTTACATTCCTAAAACTTTACAAAGCAACTTTGATTGATGGGGAATGGAAAGACGTTAAGGAACTTCCTTTTAATAGTGACGAATATAGTGTTGCACACCCAACATTAAGCATTGATGAAAAAACATTATATTTCGCATCAGATATGCCGGGAACATTGGGATTGTCTGATTTGTATAAAGTAGAAATACTGCCTGACGGAACTTTTGGAAAACCTGAAAATTTAGGTTCAGAAATAAATACAGAAGGACGCGAAACATTTCCTTTTATTTCGAATGATAATGAACTATATTTTGCCAGCGATGGTCGTCCGGGTTTAGGCGGACTTGATATTTATGTCTCAAAAATAACTAAAGAAGGTTCTTTTGATGATGTGCAAAATGTTGGAGAACCTATAAATAGCAAGCAGGACGATTTTGCTTTTTCAATTAACAGCAAAAACAGAAATGGTTTTTTCTCTTCTAACAGAGAAGGAGGTCACGGACTTGATGATGTGTATCGATTTACAGAAAACAGACGACTTGTTTGTGAACAGGAATTATCCGGAACCATTATCGATTCAGAAACAAATGAAAATGTTTCAGGGGTAAATTTAGTTTTATTTGATGAAAACCGTCAGAATGCCTTAGAAGCTACTTCGGATCAAAACGGGAATTATATTTTTCCAAACGTAAAATGCGGTAAAAAATATTTTATCAAAACTTCAAAAAACGATTACGAACTAAAAGAAGTTTCCATAGCAATAAAAAAAGCAACAGGAAAAACAACTTTAATAATTTCAATAGATAAAAAGCCAAAACTAATAGCCAAAGCTATAGAAGTCAAAACAATAAAAATTAATTCGGTAACAGTTAAACCAATCGGGGTTGGAACCGATTTAGCAAAACTGCTTCATATTCCTATGAACTTCTTTGATTTAGGTAAAGCAACAATTAAAAAAACATCAGAACCTCAGTTAAAAAAAGTGGTTGATTTATTAAAAAAATATCCAACACTGACGGTTGATATTCGTTCTCATACAGATAGTCGACAATCGGCAGAAAACAATATGATTCTTTCAGAAAAAAGAGCTCAGTCAACAAGAGATTGGTTAATTAAAAAAGGAATTGCATCCACCAGGCTGACATCAAAAGGATATGGAGAAACAATGTTGGTAAACAAATGTGCAGATGGTGTAAAATGTACAGAAAAACAACATCAGCAAAACAGACGAAGCGAATTTATCGTAACAACTTTATAAAAAGTATAAGCATTAAAACAAAAAATCCCTTTTCTAAATTTAGAAAAGGGATTTTTGTTTTCTGTAAGAAAGATTTGTAAAAATGATAAGTTTTTCACAAAAAAAGATTCAAAAAAAGAGGTTTCATTAGGAGATAATTCTTAAAATTGAAAATACAGTGTATTATAT
>SEBM01000646.1 GCA_004296145.1 Flavobacterium sp. | reverse complement strand
CTATAGGAGAATGCACCATAACCTTCCTGCCAGCTAAATCTTGATTTTGATAATTGATTATCGTTTACGAATTTCGATGATTTTGCTTTTACTATTTTCATTAAATCTGAAATAAAAATATTGGGCTTAAGTCCTATAAGACAATGAACATGATCTTCAACGCCGTTTACAATTATGGTTTTGCATCCCGTTTCATTGATAAGATTACCAATTACACTAAATAATTTTGATCTCCATTCTTCTGCAATTAATGAATCCCTGTATTTTACAGCAAAAACTGCCTGAATGTAAATTTGATAATACGTATTTGCCATCTAAAATTTTTCAGCAAAATAAAGCATTGTTTTATATCGACATCAGAAATTGTAATATTTAACTTTCTTTTTTTGGAATAAATGATTCGTTCCCCTGGAACTTACGGCATGATGTTTTCATTATCAACGGATTAAAATCCGTGCTACAATATGGTTCGTTCCTCCGGAACTTATGGCATGACGGTTTCATTGCCAACGGATTAAAATCCGTTGTTACAATATGGTTCGTTCCTCCGGAACTTATGATATAAAGTTTTTCATTATCAACGGATTAAAATTCATTGCTACAATATAAATTGTTCCTGTGGAACTTCTACGATTGTTTGTTTAAGAGCCTTCGGCTCGACGTGTATTGTAGGGCCGGATTTTAATCCGGTTTAGGCAATAAAATTTAAAAAAACCAAGTAGCCACAAAAATAGCCGTAATAACACAGATTAAATCTACCAAAAGCATTGTCCCCAACGCATAGCGTGTATTTTTAATATTTACAGAACCAAAATAAACCGCAATTACGTAAAACGTACTTTCAGCACTACATTGAAAAATACTACTCAATCGTGCTGTTAGAGAATCCGCACCGAAAGTATTCATAGAATCAATCAAAAATCCGCGTGATCCAGCCGAACTAAACGGACGAAGCATTGCAACCGGAAGTGCATTTGTAATTTCTTTACTTACTCCCATATTTGAAAAAACAAAAGCAATACCGTTACTGATAATTTCAAATAAACCGCTGTTTCTGAATAGTGAAATTGCAACTAACATTCCTAAAACATAAGGAAAGATCGTGACTCCGGTTTTTACTCCGTTATTGGCACCAACGACAAAAGACTCGAAAACGGTTGTATTTGCTTCACTAAATTTCTTCTCATGTATAAAAGAAAAAATCAAAGTAAAAGCAATAATACCGATCAGTATTAAGGCAGAAAGATTAGATGTGAAAAGGTTCTTACCAATTAAGTCTAAATGATTTACATACATCAGTAAACCAATAATGCCGGCAATTAAGACCATTAAGGCAATAACTAAAGAGGCACTTTTAAAGTTGATTTTCTGTTTAATTCCAACAATTAAAAAAGCAGCAATGGTTCCGATAAATGAAGTAATGATACAAGGCAGCATTACATCTGCAGGATTGCTGGCATTTGCAGCAGCGCGATATCCAATAATAGAAGTGGCAATTAAGGTCAGTCCGGAAGCATGCAGACACATAAACATAATTTGCGCGTCGCTGGCTCTGTCTTTTTCGGGATTTATTTCCTGTAAACTCTCCATGGCTTTTAATCCAAAAGGTGTTGCAGCCGAATCTAATCCTAAGAAATTGGCAGCAAAGTTTAAAGTCATGTAAGATATAGAAGGATGGTTTTTCGGAATACTAGGAAATACTTTTACAAAAACCGGACTCAAAGCTTTTGCTAATTTACCTGATGCTCCGGAAATAATTAAAAGCTCCATTAATCCGCAGAAGAAAGCCAAATAGGCAATAAGCGGCAGAATTAAATCCACCAAAGTACTTTTACAAGTAGGCAACAAACCATCAGATTTTTGAAGGCCGCTGTAGATTTTTACGGTTTTGTTTTTATAAACGTAAGTCGTGTCAGAGTTTAAAGTATCACGATTGATAATCATGGTTTGATCCGGTGCTTTTTTGATACTGTCTTTGATAAAAGCAGGAAGATCTTCAGCATATTTTTCGGAAACCAGAATCGGATCATCTTTTTTTCCGTTCAAAACATAATCCATTGTGTATGTGTCGGCAGTAACCAGACTCACTACAATAAAAACAATCGAAGAAATAAAAATTACTAACCAGAATCTACTTAATACCATAAT
>SEBM01000645.1 GCA_004296145.1 Flavobacterium sp. | reverse complement strand
TGCCACACTAACTTTTCAGCGAAAAGCACCATTTCAGGTGGATGGAGAATTTATGGGAAAGATCAGCTCGTTAAAAGCACGGGTTCTTCCCGGTATTGTCAATGTGATGCTTCCCAAAATTGAAGCAGAGTAATGGCAGATGCTGCTTCGATCGACAAGTGAGAAGACGAATCGCTTCTTACATTAATCAAGCAGATTTTTGGATTTAACTTGATTTTTATAACTAAAATATAAGTGATTTTATGAATAAAACACTTTGGGAAAAAGCTTTAGAATTTAGCTTCGATCAACCAAATGATCAGTATGGATTTTCAACCAGACTGGCATTAGAAAATCATTGGACTGTTAATTTCACTCAAAGCGCCATAATCGAATATAAAAAATTTATGTTCCTGGCCGCGACCAATAACGAAATGGTTTCGCCTTCTGAAATTGTAGATATTGTCTGGCATGAACATCTTATTTTTACCAATTCATACACTGATTTCTGCAATGTATTAGGCAAAAGAATAGAACATATTCCGTCGACTCATAATCGATTGGAGTTTGAAAAATTTCAAAATGCAAAAGAAAGAACTACAACGCTTTATGAAATTAATTTTGGAACTCAGCCGGCAGAAATCTGGCATTATCAAAATGAATTAGATTCGTTGGATCTTGAGAAGAGTAAATATGAAGTTTCAAAACTTAAAAAAAACTTCTTTAAGTATACTATATTTCTCTCCTTTCCAGTATGTCTCATTATTTTTTCCCTTTTAATAAAAATTCAAAATCCGGATTTTCTAATAGGATATCTTTTGTTGTTTGTTGCAGCAATTTTAATCCTGAAAATGTATGTTCACAAAAGCTTTACTTCTTTATATAATAAAATAAAATCAAATTCAATTCTGCGAAATCTGACACCGCTTGAAATGGTTTATTTTAAAGAAGATAAATTACAATTTGTAGTTCATGGTGTTGTCAATAATTTGATAATGAACCATAAAATCAAGATTTTAACGAATAACAGATTAGAACTAATCGATGATAATTTTGTCGAAAATAAATATGAGAACTGTATTATCGAAATTATGAAAGATTTTGATCCGATGCCTTATGACCAATTATGCAAAGCGGCTATTCAAAAGCCTTTATTTGAACAGATTGAAAAAGCGACTTATAGAATAAAAAACAGAATAATTAATTCTAAAGAATTTACTCGTGTTATAATGACGGTAATGATTGTTTTGGGATTTTTATTGAGTATTGCTTTCAGTAGATTTCTAACAGGAATTTGGAGAGGCAAGCCTATAACATTTTTATTTATTGCCATTGTCCCTTTAGTTTTAGTTTCGTTTTACTATTTAAACCAGGTTTTAAATTTAATGTTTGTCAACATTATTCCTTCTTTAGTGGAAGCGGAAATTCTGGATAAAGGCGAAAGTAAAAGAGCTTGGGAATGGGATTATTATTTGTACGGAAATATTATTCTGGCAAGTGCTTTTATTCCGCTTACAAATTATGCTGCGCCTTCATCAACAGGGAGTTTCTTTAGTTCCAGTAATTCAGGTTCAAGTTCCTGTGGTTCTTCTGGCGGAAGTTCCTGCGGAAGCTCTTGTGGTTCTTCGTGCGGTAGTTCGTGTGGAGGCTGCGGTGGTGGAGATTAATTTTTTTTTTAAACCATATAAGTTATATAAGTTCAATTAAGCTAAAACTTAAATTACTTATATAACTTATATGGTTTAAAATTTCACCTCACATTCCCGGCCAATACAATACATTGAATTTATGACCATCAGGATCTGCAAAACAGAAAGTGTATCCGATTTCATAATTTTGCGGGTCAGAGAAAATAGTACCTCCGGCTTCCAGAACTTTTGCAGGCCATTTATCTACTTCTTCACGGCTTTTTGCGGAGAGCGAAAAAATAACTTCACTTTGTGATTCCCAATTTCCTATTGCGCCATTTGCTTCATCTTGCAATCTCTTTTTAATAAAGAAATTAATAATGAATTTATTATCACCGAATTTAAAACTTACGTCATCTTCTGAACTGTGCTGTCCGTTAAACTCGAATCCTAATTTTGTATAAAAATCACGTGTTGCTTTGAGGTCTTTTGAGGCTAGATTTCCCCATATCATTTTAGGTTCCATATTGTAGTCTTTATAAT
>SEBM01000644.1 GCA_004296145.1 Flavobacterium sp. | reverse complement strand
GAATATCGCAGTTTAGGAATATTTTCCCTTCACGCAGAATTAAAAATGCTGCTATATTTATCAGTATTGGCATTTACATCCGGAATCGGAATTTTAATTTATGACAATATTGATACTATCGGTCACATCGCAATTTTAGCATTGTTATTAATTGTGATTGTAGTTTGCTTTTATTATTGTTTTAAAAATTCAAAAGGATTCCAAAAATCAGAAACTGTTTTTGAAAATCCTGTTATAGAATATCTGGTCCTGGCCGCTAATATTCTTACTTGTATTTTCATCGGATATCTGCAATTTCAATACCAGCCATTTGGCACACATTATGGTTTGGCAACATTAATCCCCACAATAGTAAGTTTCTTTTGTGCTTATTATTTTGACAACAAAGGCGTTCTTACTATTGCCATTACTGGTTTAGGAGCTTATGTAGGTTTTTCGGTAACGCCACAAAATATTTTGAATAACGATTTTTATTTAAATCAAAGCTTAAGTTATTCCGCTATAATGCTGGGTGTTTTATTGATTTTATGGACTGTTTACAGTGATAGAATTGGTCTGAAAACTCATTTTAAACTTATTTACTTAACATTTTCGCTGCATATTATCAGCATTGCCGTTCTTAGTAATATGGTTAATGAATATTATGGTTTTTGGATTCTTTTCACCGCCATTCTTGCAGGAACTACTTATTATTTTTATAAAATAAGTTATAAATTAAAGGCAATCTCGTTGTATGTATTCACTATTCTTTACGCCTATATTGGGATAAATATATTGATTTTTCGTGTTTTTGAAAATATTGATCTTCAGAATATGTGGGAGTTGTTTATTTTAATGCTTCCAATCTATTTTATAGGATCAATAGTGTGGTTTATAAAACTGATTAAAAAATTTAATAAAGAAATTGCGTTATGATAGTGCACAATAAAAGTTTGCTGGACAATCTGGTTTTATTAGAAGAAGCTGAATCACTGCAAAATGGAGGTTTTATAAATAAAGAACAATTTAATCTGATAAAAAAAGAACTGCCTTCATTTAAGATTCATCGTAACATCCTGGTACGCATAGGTTTTTTTCTATTAGGTTCATTATTGTATTCATCTATAAGCGGTGCTATTTCCTTATTAGGTTTTACTGCTTCACACAATGATGATTTCTTGTATGTATGCTGTTATCTTTTTGCAATTGTTGGATTTGCAGGTTCAGAAATCTTATCACAAAACCATTATTTTAGACATGGTTTAGACGACGCATTTATTTTAGGAACAATATTAAATGCTGGTTTTGCAATAGGAATTTCTACAGAAGGAAATAGTTTTTTAGCTGTTTCCATTGCAATAACAATCGTTTCACTTGTTATGTATCTGCGTTATCTCCATTTGCTGTCGTTATTGGTTTTTTATTTGGCTTTAACCATTTCATTGGGGTATTTAATATTCCAATTTATAGAATTTGGACAAGCAATTCTGCCATTTTTCATGATGCTTTACAGTATTTTGACTTATTATATTTGTAGAAATTTAATCAAAAACCTAAAAGAACCTTATTATTATAGTGGTATTTTTTTGATAAAAAATGCTGCATTGATATTGTTTTACTTATCAGGAAATTATTTTATAGTAAGAGAACTTTCTGCAATCCTTTTAGATACTTATAGTGAAGTGAGCCCGGAAATTCCATTTGCCTGGTTCTTTTGGATTTTTACATTTATTGTACCACTTGCGTATTTGTATTTTGCATTAAAAAACAAAGACAAGGTGCTGTTGTGGATTGTAATTTTATCGCTTGGGTTTTCAATCTTTACTTTTAGGAATTATTATCATGTTTTACCTGCAGAAGCGGCTTTAACTTTAGGGGGATTAGTTTTATTTGCCATCGCTTATTTTTCAATAAAGAGATTAAAACATAAAGAGTCGGGAATAACATTTAAACCAGATCGAATTAATAATTCTGATTCACTTTTAAATGCCGAAGCATTAGTTATAGCTTCAACATTTGGGATGAAAGCGGAAGCCAAACCACCTGGTTCCCCAATGGAATTTGGTGGCGGAGGGTTTAGTGGCGGAGGATCAGAAGGAAGCTTTTGATCAATTATGAGTTGTGAGTTATAAGTTATGAGTTGTATTTTGAATGGTTGATATAAATTATTT
>SEBM01000643.1 GCA_004296145.1 Flavobacterium sp. | reverse complement strand
TAAGTGATGTTTTCAATTTTGATGAAGATTATTTCATCAGGCTAATATTAGTAAGACCACCGTCTGAAAGGATTTCAGTACCCACTATAAAAGCAGAATCGTCTGATGCCAGAAATACAGCTGCGTTTCCAATATCAGAAGGAATACCTTGTCTTCCAACAGGAGTAATATCGATCCAGATTTGTTTTAATTGCTGTAATTGTTCCTTTGGAACTATTTTTCCAAAAACTGGAGTATCAATAGAACCCGGTGAAAGTGCATTAACTCGAATTTTTCTTGGCAATAAATCCAGAGATAACCCTTTAGCTAATGATATTATAGCAGCTTTTGCAGCTGAATAAACAGCCATTCCAGGCGCAGCGCGATGAGCGGCACTAGATCCGATAAGTATTACAGAAGCTCCGTCATTTAAATAAGGAAGTGATTTTTGTACTGTAAAATAGGCACTTTTTAAATTCAAATCCATATAACTATCATAACTCTTTTCTGTAACTTCATTGATAGTACCCATCGGAACACCGTCCACAATACCACCAGCGTTTACCACCAGTACATCAATTTTTCCAAATTTCTCAAATGTCTTTTTAAAGATGTCTTCCAAATCATCGTGTTTTGTAACATCCCCGGGTATTGCAATAAAATTATTGCTTAATTGTGCTAAGGCAGTATTTAATGTCGCCTCGTTTCTTCCTGTGATTGTACCAATTGCTCCTTGATTACTGAATGCTTCTGCAATGCCAAATCCAATGCCACTATTTCCTCCTGTAACTACAGTTACCTTATTTTGTAATTTATTCATTGTATTAAATTATTTTAAAGAATTAAAAACCATAAATTCCACCTGAGACAGAAATTTTCTCTCCGGTAATCCATGCAGCATCTTCCGAAGCAAGAAACACAGCAACTTTTGCAATATCCTCAGGTTGTCCAGTGCGTCCAAGCGGTGTATTCGCTACAAAATTTGCTTCTGCTTCGCTACCTATAAAACCTGCACTTTGAGATCCTTCAGTTTGAACTACACCAGGTAAAATTGAATTAATGCGAATATTTCTACCGCTAAATTCTTTTGATAATGAAATTGTTATAGAATCTAATGCAGCCTTGGTTGCCGAATAAACAGACCCTGTCGGTAGAGGCATTTTTGATACTTCTGAACTTATATTAATTATTGAGCCGCCTTTATTCTCAAATAGTTTCAAAGATTCTTTGATAGTAAGTAAAGAACCAAATACGTTAATATTGAATTGCTGATGAAAAGAGTCTTCTGATAAATCTTCTATTGGTGCATATTGATATATACCTGCATTATTTACTAATATGTCCAAAGAACCAAAAGTTTTTTTTGTTTCTTCAAATAATCTTGATACATCTGATGCTTTTGAAACATCAGCCTGTACCAAAATTGCATCCCCTCCGTTATCATTTATAGATTTTACTACTTTTTCTGCACCTTCTTTGCTTGATGCATAATTTACAACCACTTTGGCTCCTTCAAGTGCGAAATATTCTGCTATGGAAGCTCCAATTCCTTTTGAGGCCCCAGTAACAATTGCTACTTTATTTTTTAATTTATTCATGTTTTTATTTTTATGATGTTAATCAAGCAAATTTAAATCAGTTTAATTAATTTTAGTAACTTTGTAACTAAAAGTAACAGTAACCTTGAAGTAACAAAGTAACCTTATGGAGTGTAAAGTGATTGAAAAAGAACAGCATAAGAAAGAGATGATGGCTGTGCAGGACTCAATGGATGTGTTGAATGGAAAATGGAAAATTTCTGTCTTATCGTCTATTTGTTTTTATAATAAAAGACGATTTTCAGATATTTTAAATGACGTTGTGGGTATCTCAAATAAAATGTTGAGCAAAGAATTGAAGGAGCTTGAAGTGAATAAACTTATCAAACGAACAATTCTGGAAACTCATCCTGTAACTATACTATACGAACTTACAGCACATGGAAAAACGCTTCAAACCATAATTAAAAATTTGACTGATTGGGGAATAGAACATAGAAAGAAAATAATTGAAGACTAATTTTTAGATAGTTCTATTTATTAAAAGACACTAAAATGTTATGGTAAATGATTATAAAAAACACGATTTATTCGGTAAGACATTAATTCAGAAAATAGAATTAACACCGCCTTTTAG
>SEBM01000642.1 GCA_004296145.1 Flavobacterium sp. | reverse complement strand
AATCCGCCAAATCCCAAAAATACTAGAAGTTGAGTAATTTTTTTGTTGTTTTTTGGAGTGTTTCGGTTAACGAAATTATTTAATAAATAATTCTGAACAGATTTTTTTGCTCTCAGCAAGTGTGATTTTGAAGTATTGACATTGATTCCCAATAATTTTGAAATCTCTTGATGAGAATTATTTTCGATAAAATATAAATTGAAAACCGAACGGTGATGCAATGGGAGACTGTCGATAGACTTCAACAGTTCTTCTCTGGTGAAATCATAGGCTAAAACGTGATTTTTTTCTGTGGAAGAGTTGTTCATTTCGGTCAATTGTTCCGGGATTTCTGATATTTCTGTGGAGACGAAAATTTCTTTGGAGCTGCATCGTAAATACTGTAATGCGTTATTCACAACAATGGTTTTGAGCCATCCAAACAATGCTTTTTCGTCTTTCAGCTGATGACTTTTTTGCATTGCCAAGATAAAACTGTCCTGCAAAAGATCTTCCGCAGTCTGTAAGTCTGCGACATATCTTCGACAAATCCCCAAAAGTTTCGGGGAATAGTCGAGATAGATTTTTTGCCAGTTTTGTGTATTCATGTGTTTAGTTTTGGACAACAAATATGTCGTTGAAGCATCCTTTTGTTGTGTCCGTTATAGTCATTGTATCTACATTGTTGATGAAAAATTTCACAACACTATTTTTCGTTCTTGTCATGTAAATATTTTGATCTTTTGCCAAAAGATGTCCTATTTGGTTGAATCCATTAGGATCGTTAATTTGTACAAGATTATTGTTTTTATAATAAAAGTTTTCTCCCATATAATATTTATCTGCATTTTCAAAATACGAGGTTTTAAATGCTGAATAATTTACATTGACAGGAATTGTAATATCAAGATTATTATTAAGACTTTTGTAAATGTAGTGACCATTTTGATTGTCTTTTGTGAGAATATATAAATCCGAATCTATTACCGAATACCCCTGAGGAATTTTTGTTGTACTCGTAATGATTGAGTTTTGTATACCATTTTTATAATGAACTGTATCCCAAGATAGATTTGTAAAGTTGAAATTTTTTCGAGTTGCAATATAAACATCATTATTATATACTTCAAATCCGGCAATTGCTTCTTCACTGCTATTAGAAATTATAGTTTTTACACCGTTTTTCCAATAACATATTTGATGTTGATCTAAACTTGAGGTCGGATTTGGATTTTTCATTGTTCCTGCAAAATAAATATCTCCATTCATAACGATCATTTTTGTTAAAAGAAGTAGGTTATCTTGTGCATTTATATTATTGGCAGCTACATTGAGGTATTGCGCAACATTATATTTTACTCCGTTTTTCCAAAAGTACCAAGCGCGAATTTGATCCATATGTTCAATGTTTACAGCCAATACGTAGACGTCATTATTATCTACTTCAATCTGAACTCCATTAAGGTTATCACCGCCGGGCATAATGGTTTTCTGATTATTTTTCCAAAAGCACACTTGTAGATTTTCTGTTCCACCGACATAGACATCGTAAGAATTGACTTTTTTCTCAAGCAATCCGTAATCCTCACTTCTGCAAGAAAAAACTATAGTCAAAATCAATAAAAAAGGTAAAATAAAATTTCTCATGGTCGTTGTTTTATGATAAGATGCGAAAAATAGAAAAGGTTGCAGATTAATTTATTGAAATATGACTGGTTTTGTATTTTTCGGTATTTTAACAATGTGATAGGGTTGAGTCACAACTGTTGTCACATTTCCCTGAAGTAATTTTTCTACATCAACTTCAATATTTTGAGCGTTTTCATCAATCGTCATAATGTCAATTGAATGTCCGCCATTTGGGAAAACTTCATCAAAAACAGCAATAACCATAAACTGATTAAAATCTATGTTAGTTTCTGTAAAACCACCCGAAATATTATGAGAAGCATCTAAATTAGTAAGCAGCGCCGTCCATTGTGCAGAGGTTGTGATGAGTGTATTTTGCTGCGGAATATTATTCCCAACCAAGTCTCCTTTCCCGATTTGTTGTACTGAGATGGGAGTTTTACTTTCAATGGTTTCTTCATTCTCACTGCATGAATTTAAGATGAAGAAAACCGAACAAAAGAATAGAAGTAGATAATTTTTCATGATTGATAATTTTTTGGTTACAATTACAA
>SEBM01000641.1 GCA_004296145.1 Flavobacterium sp. | reverse complement strand
ATTTATAAGCTAGTTTTTGAGCGCAAAGCGCTATTAAATGCTTAAGATTTAATAGAATTTTACTGAACTAAATAGTTCATCGATTAATGAAAGAAAAAAAATTAAAACATATTGAACTTTTCGCAGGATGCGGCGGAATGAGTTTAGGATTAGACACGGCAGGATTTAATTTATTTTTTGCCAACGAACTTTCCCCAATGGCTGGAGAAACTTTTGCATATAATATACTTGGGGAAAATCTGCAATTAGCGGCTAATAATAACAAGCCAGCAAAGAAAACAAAATGGATTAAAAGCAAATACGCTAAGAATGATCTTCAAAACCGTTTAAGGGAAAACCCCTTTACAGCAAGCGAAGGCCCTTATTCTGATTTAACGGACATTTTATCAATCAAAGGAAATCTTTTAATTGGTGATATAAACCAGCTTTTGGATTTTTTATCATCGAATGAGAATATAGTTCAGCAGATCAGGGACGAAGGCATAGACCTACTTTCTGGCGGGCCCCCATGCCAAAGTTTTAGCATGGCGGGTAAAAGAGAAAAAGATAATCTAAAAAATCAGCTGCCTCTATCATTCGCTAGAATTACCGGCCTTATCCAACCGAAAGTTGTCTTGCTAGAGAATGTTAAAGGAATTACGTCGCCCTTTTCTGAGGGTGGCAGTAAATATTACGCTTGGTTAGAAGTAGCAAAAGCATTTGTTTTGGAAGGCTATGTTCCTATTTGCATGATGTTAAATTCTAAATATTTTGGAGTAGCGCAAAATAGGCCAAGGTATATTATGTATGCTTTTAGGCTTGATGTTTTTACTAACATTTTAAATTCAGACGAACAGAATGAAGTTCTTAAAACTTCAATAAACTTTTATAATCGAGTTTTAGAGTTTAGAGACAGTCTATGGAATGTGACAATTAAAGACTTCAAATATTATGATATCGAAAACCATGCTGAGCTTTTTGATGGTAAATTATTACCTAAAATCACAAAAAGCAAAGGTGAATTTATTTCCACTTTTGATGCAATAGATGATATCAGGGAAACAAACGTAGAGTATACCCTCAATAAAATTATTAATGGATATGGTGGTCGTTTAAACAGTACATTTCAAAAGGCAAATTTAACTGAGGATAACTTGATTAAAAATCATGAACCCAGAGGCCACAAATTTGCTGTTAAAGCAAGGTTTCGTTTCTATCAAGTGCTTAATTCCTTTTCGCAAAAAATGAAAAAAGATGCAATGGATCTTTTTGACGGAAAAAAAATTGAACAGGCTGATCTTGAAAAACTCTTTAAAGAGTTTTCAAAACACGATTTATATCTCAAAGTTGGCGAAAACGAATTTTTAAAAAGAACAGAAAGCTTAGAAGACCTTGAAGATTTGATAAAATTAATTCCATCTAAAAAGCATTCACAAAGAGCCTTAAAGACGAATGAACCAGCCCCTGCGCAATTAACTATCCCTGATGATTTATGCCATTATGATATACATTCGTTAAGGACATTAACCGTACGAGAAATGGCTAGATTTCAATCATTTCCTGATTGGTTTGAATTTAAATCAAAAGTAACGACTGGTGGTAAGAATAGAAGGTTCGAGGTACCACAGTATACGCAGGTAGGAAATGCTGTTCCACCAATGCTAGCACTTGTTTTAGGTAAAACAGCTATTAAATTATTAAATCAAGCGAATGGGATTCCATCAAAATAAAGATATTAACCCT
Organism: Flavobacterium sp.; assembly: GCA_004296145.1. Classification (GTDB taxonomy): domain Bacteria; phylum Bacteroidota; class Bacteroidia; order Flavobacteriales; family Flavobacteriaceae; genus Flavobacterium. The sequence goes on along the minus strand of SEBM01000641.1, from coordinate 446 downwards.
GAAATAAATATAATTGCTATCTTGGGGTTAATAAATTTATAATATAATGCTCCTCGAAGAATTCAAAACCCATTGCATCAGTTATAAGCCCGATGTAGTTGTGCAAAAATTTCTCATTGAAGAACCTACGTTTTTTTTTAACAATGTTAGAAAAGGAGAAGAATACGATTTTAAGAAAAACATTGCAGAAATTTTAGGTGTTCACTTTCGAGATATTATTATTGTCGGGTCTGGCAAATTAGGTTTCAGTATCAAACCAGATTCAGAAACAGCCTTATACCGGTTTAAAATGTTTGATCATGATGTGGATAAGGGTTTATCTGAAGTTAAATCAGATTTGGATGTTGCAATAATCTCTTCTAATTTATTTGATAAGGAAATTGAAAATCTATATAATCATATGGATTTTTATAAAGGTACATCCAATTGGGGGGACAGAAATAGTT
>SEBM01000640.1 GCA_004296145.1 Flavobacterium sp. | reverse complement strand
TTTCATACTTCAAGAAATCCTGAAAAGAAACCTTTAATAAAAAAGTAATGCAAGAATGGACACCAATATCTTTACAAGAACTTAACAATGAAATTGTAAGTACAGAAAAAGACTTTACTGATGAATTAAAAAATTTCTGGGATTTAATTAAAATTGATCCGGTAAAATGGCAAGAAAAAGAATATGGAGAAATGGGAGGTGGTTTTTGGGTTGTAGCTGTTTTTGGATCTCAAATAATTTGGTATAATGATATTGAAGAGGGTTTTAATATTTCAAATTATAGTAAAACTGGAGAAATTGAAGACTATTGTTGTAATCAAGATGAACTTCTTTGGGTAATTACCAGATTATTTAACTTTATAAAATCTGGACAACAAACTTTTGATGGAAGAAGTGGTCCACAAGGTATGACGTTGTATTAAATAATAAAATTGCATCTTCTTGAGCAAAAAGGCAAGATAAAAAAACAAAAACTTAGCGAACCTTTGCGTAACTCTTTGCGCTCTTTGCGGTAAACCCTAACCCCAAAATTTCACACAAAAAACATTCAAATTTAAACTTCAAACAAAACTTTATTCCTTAATTTTGTAACCGCTAAATTAAAATTAACAAACTATGAGTTCATTTGACGTAGTCATTATAGGTTCAGGTCCTGGCGGATATGTATCAGCAATTCGTTGCGCACAATTAGGTTTCAAAACTGCAATAGTAGAAAAGTATACTTCTTTAGGTGGAACATGCCTTAATGTAGGTTGTATTCCTTCTAAAGCGTTATTATCTTCTTCGCATCATTATGCAGAAATTGCACATTTTGCAGATCACGGAATCGAAGTTTCCGGAGATGTAAAAATCAATTTGGAGAAAATGATCGCGCGCAAACAAGCAGTTGTAGATCAAACCGTAGGTGGAATCAACTACTTAATGGATAAAAATAAAATCACTGTTTTTAACGGTTTAGGTTCTTTCGTAGATGCGACTCACATTGCAGTTGCAAAAGCTGACGGAACATCAGAAACTATTGAAACAAAATATGCAGTAATTGCAACAGGTTCAAAACCATCTTCTTTACCATTCATCAAAATTGATAAAGAAAGAATCATCACTTCTACTGAAGCTTTAGCTTTAAAAGAAGTTCCAAAACACTTAGTGATTATTGGTGGAGGAGTTATCGGAATCGAACTTGGACAAGTTTATTTACGTCTTGGTGCTCAGGTTTCTGTAGTTGAATTCATGGACAGAATTATTCCTGGAATGGATAGTTCATTGTCTAAAGAATTGACTAAAGTATTGAAAAAGCAAGGAATGAAATTCTACGTTTCTCACAAAGTAAAATCAGTAGAAAGAAATGGCGATGCTGTTACTGTTCAGGCTGAAAACGCAAAAGGAGAAACAATCACTCTTGAAGGAGATTATTCATTAGTTTCTGTTGGTCGTCGTCCGTACACAGACGGATTAAATGCTGACAAAGCTGGTGTGAAAATTTCAGACAGAGGACAAGTTGAAGTAAACGATCATTTACAAACAAGTGTTCCAAATATCTATGCAATTGGAGACGTTGTTCGTGGAGCAATGTTAGCACACAAAGCGGAAGAAGAAGGAACAATGGTTGCTGAAATTTTAGCAGGTCAAAAACCACATATCGATTATAACTTAATTCCTGGTGTAGTTTACACTTGGCCAGAAGTTGCAGCAGTTGGACAAACAGAAGAGCAATTGAAAGCTGCAGGAGTTGCTTACAAATCTGGAAGTTTCCCTTTCAAAGCATTAGGACGTGCAAGAGCAAGTGCTGACTTAGACGGATTTGTAAAAATCTTAGCTGACGAGAAAACAGACGAAGTTTTAGGAGTTCACATGATTGGAGCGCGTACAGCAGATTTAATTGCTGAAGCGGTTACAGCTATGGAATTTAAAGCTTCTGCTGAAGATATTTCTAGAATGAGCCACGCGCACCCAACTTTCGCGGAAGCGGTAAAAGAAGCAGCATTGGCAGCTACTGAAAACAGAGCGATACACGTATAATTAAATACGAACATTATATTTAGACCGTCAGAATTTACATTCTGACGGTTTTTTTTTTGTTTTGTAAAGTATTGATTTGTAAATTTATAAGATATAAAAAACAAAAATAATTCTGTAAAATTATTCATTGATTGTTGCATTAACTTTATAC
>SEBM01000639.1 GCA_004296145.1 Flavobacterium sp. | reverse complement strand
AATTTGCACTAAAGATAATTTTCATTGTAATATTAAACTAAAAAAAACGGAAATTATTTCAATCTGCAACTATTTTATCCAAAATAAATGAACTATCAAGAGACTACAAATTGGATGTTTAACCAATTGCCAATGTACCAACTTCAGGGCGCTTCGGCTTACAAAGAAGACTTAACCAACATTAAATTGCTGGCGGAACATCTTGGCAATCCTGAACGTGGGTTAAAATGCATTCACGTTGCCGGAACGAATGGCAAAGGATCGACATCGCATATGTTGTCGTCTGTGTTGCAGGAAGCAGGATATAAAGTGGGTTTGTATACGTCTCCGCATTTAAAGGATTTCAGGGAAAGGATTAAAATAAACGGGGAAGAAATTTCGGAAGATTTTGTATGTGAATTTATTGCAAAACATAAAGATTTCTTTGAAGCCAATGATATGAGTTTTTTCGAAATGTCGGTTGGTTTGGCGTTTGATTATTTTGCTTCAGAAAAAACAGATATTGCGATTATAGAAGTTGGCCTTGGCGGACGTCTGGACGCTACAAATATTATTACTCCGCTAGTTTCTGTGATTACAAATATTGGTTTAGATCACACACAGTTTTTAGGAAACACATTAGAAGCCATTGCTGGCGAAAAAGCCGGGATTATAAAGCAAAACATTCCGGTTGTTATTGGTGAATACACAGCAGAAACAAAACCTGTTTTTTTGGGCAAAGCCAAAGAAAAAAATGCTGTGATTTATTTTGCCTCTGAATTGATTGACCAAATTTATTTATCTGACTTAATTGGAGATTATCAATTTCATAACAAGAAAACAGTTCAGCAGACTATTGCAGTTTTGAATAGTCAAAATGAATTTAAAGTTTCTATTGAACAATTAAAAGAAGGTTTATTGAATGTCGTAAAAAATACTGGTTTGCAAGGCCGATGGCAGCAATTGGGCGAAAGTCCGAAAATAATCTGCGATACGGCTCACAACAAACACGGACTTGAAGTTGTAATCAATCAGATTCAGAAAGAGACTTTTGAAAACCTTCATATAGTTTTGGGCGTTGTTAATGATAAAGATCTGGATTCGATTTTGCCTCTCTTCCCTAAAAAAGCGCAATATTATTTCTGCCGACCAGATTCTTTACGAGGTTTGAGTACAGAAATTCTTCAAAATGCTGCCGAAAAATATGATTTGAAAGGAGAAAGATACAATTCTGTAGCAACTGCTTTCGCGGAAGCGAAGAAAAATGCAGCCAAAAATGATTTTATTTATGTTGGCGGAAGCACTTTTGTTGTGGCAGAATTGCCTTTGGGATAAAATCGATTTGATATTTTAAAAAAAGTTCAAAAAAATCATTTTAATAACAAATTCATAAACAGCAAGATATAATCGATTTCAAAAAAAGTTTTATTTTTTATTTGATTTTCTTTGCAGAACTGAAAAACTAGCGTATATTTGCACTCGCAATCACAAACGATAGCAACCTAGTAAAATAGGGCGATTAGCTCAGCTGGTTCAGAGCACCTCGTTTACACCGAGGGGGTCGGGGGTTCGAACCCCTCATCGCCCACAGAATTTTAAAACTCCAAAGTCATTTGATTTTGGAGTTTTTTTATGCTTAAAAAATAATCCGTTTTTATTTGAATTCTGTGAACAGTTAAATGAAATAAATAGCGTAAGATCTACTATTAGCTTATTGATTATTACTCGTCTCATGAAGGAACAATAAGAAAAAAGACTATTTTAGTTGCTTTCAAATTAGCTATAAATCATTTTACGAAAAATCGAAACACAGAATGAATTTTGAATTATCAAATAGAGAAAGAGAATATCTAGGCCTGGAACAGATAAAACCTAATTGGGAAAAAATAGTTTTAAAAGGAGACACTTACCGCGAACCAAGTATTCTATATTTTGAAAATGATATAATAAAAAAACATATCATATCAACTTCAACTGAATATGTAGAAACTCAGTATAATGAGTTAACTAAAAACAGAGAAGTTTTACCTCCGAAAACAACCAGAGGAAAAGAGCAAAAGCTAACAGCATCTGTTCTATCTACAAAAAGTCCGATTGGAATATATGTTTCTTTAAATATTTCTGGAGATTTCTTGATCGCAAATTACACAACTAAAACAACTTTTTATTCGAGCCATTGGGAGGACAGAAAA
>SEBM01000109.1 GCA_004296145.1 Flavobacterium sp. | reverse complement strand
GATTAATGTTATTCATTTAAAAATTTTAGGTTTTTTTGTGAGATTTTTTTTTGGCAAAAATATAAATCCCAACGAAAAAAACCTAAAAAAATTAATATATTTTTAACATTAAGTTAATGGTAAAAATTATACAGCGACATCGTACTCGCGAAGTGCATTGTTTAGTGATGTTTTTAAATCTGTAGATGGTTTACGAGTTCCAATTATCAGAGCGCAAGGTACTTGAAATTCTCCGGCAGCAAATTTTTTGGTATAACTTCCGGGAATTACAACAGAACGTGCAGGAACAAAACCTTTCATTTCGACAGGTTCGTCACCAGTAACATCAATAATTTTTGTTGAAGCAGTAAGACAAACATTTGCACCAAGAACAGCTTCTTTACCAACATGCACACCTTCTACAACTATACATCTTGAACCTATAAAAGCACCATCTTCAATAATTACCGGAGCAGCCTGTAAAGGTTCCAGAACTCCACCAATACCAACACCACCACTTAAGTGAACATTTTTACCAATTTGAGCACAGCTTCCAACCGTTGCCCACGTATCAACCATAGTTCCTTCGTCAACATAAGCCCCAATGTTTACATAACTTGGCATTAAAATAACACCACTAGAAATGTAAGCTCCATAACGTGCTACAGCATTTGGTACAACGCGAATTCCTTTTTCAGCATAACCTCTTTTTAGTAACATTTTATCGTGATATTCAAAAATACCAGATTCCCATGTTTCCATTTTTTGAATTGGGAAATACATTACAACTGCTTTTTTTACCCATTCGTTTACCTGCCATTTGTCACCAACTGGCTCAGCAACTCTTAGTTTTCCTGCGTCTACCAATTCTATAACTTCTCTGATAGCATCAGTTGTAGTAGTTTCTTGTAATAAAGCTCTGTTTTCCCAAGCTTGTTCGATTATAGTCTGTAAAGAATTCATAAGTTTAATTTTTTGCAAAGATATAGTATTTGACTAAAAGCAAAAAAGCAAAACCATTTTGAAAATGTTACAGGTATAACTTTTTGTTTTTAATTTGAGAAATAAAAACCTGCGACTTTAAAAATAATATCGAATAAAATATCCTCCAAAAGTTTTTTTTATATCAGAATATGATAAAAGTCAGATTTTCAATTTTTAATTCAGATTAGTTTTGCCGCATAATTCAGTCATCAGGTCAGAATTAGTATTGCTAATCCAAAAACAAAATTAAAATGAATCAGGAAAATCAACTTCACGGCAGAACAATTATTGATAAAGAAGTATCCTGGGATAAAACTCAGGTAATTATGAGCAAAACCAATGCATTTGGAATCATTGAGTATGCTAATGAAGTTTTTATTGATGTTTGCGGATACGAAGATTATGAACTTATGGGACAGCCACATAATATTATAAGACATCCTGATATGCCAAAAGTAATTTTTAAAGTGCTGTGGGAAAATCTTAAAGCCGGCAAAAATTTTCATGCTGTTGTAAAAAACCTGGCCAAATCGGGAAGGTACTATTGGGTAATTACGGACTTTGAAATTGCCAAAGATGAAAATGGTGTTATTGTAAATTATTTTGGAAGAAGACAAGCCGTGCCACAAGAGGTTATCGCAATGCACATTGAACCTTTATACAAAAAGCTATTGCAGATTGAAAGTGCCAGCGGTGTAGAATTCAGTGAAAAATATCTTATCGGATTCCTTGAAGAAAAGAAGAGAAGTTATGTTGAATATATTAAGGAGTTAATTTTAGAACACGAAAAAGCACAATCAAAATCTTCTCAACATGAAGAAGTGGAGGAAGACGAAAGAGGTTTTTTCGGTCGTTTATTTAATAGATAATGCCCATTTATTAATTAGGTTTTAAATGTTGGACAAGTCCGTTTTGAGAAATCAAGGCGGATTTTTTTATAAATAAAATAATTCTTTTCTGGTTATGGATTTTCCTTTTTATCTTTGAGAAAAATTAAAAAATGCCAAGGATACTTTCTATAGACTACGGACAAAAACGTACCGGAATTGCTGTTACAGACGAAATGCAGATTATTGCTTCGGGACTGACCACAATTCCGACGAATACTTTAATCGACTTTTTAAAAGATTATTTCGCAAAAGAAAAAGTAGAAGCGGTATTGATTGGTGAACCCAAACAAATGAACGGGCAGCCGTCTGAAAGTGCTTCGATAATTAAAGGTTTTGTGACGCATTTTTCGAATATTTTTCCGGATATGAAAGTCGTTCGCGGAGATGAACGCTTTACGTCTAAAATGGCTTTTCAGACCATGATTGATAGCGGATTAAGTAAAAAACAGCGCCAAAACAAGGGTTTGATCGATGAAATTTCTGCTACAATTATGCTTCAGGATTATCTTTCTTCAAAACGATTTTGAGTTTAAGATTAAATTTGTTTAAAATTTAGCGTTTTTTAGAAAATCCTAACTTTTATCATGTTATTATTAGTTTTTTTTTGCAATTAAAAAAGTACCTTTGCACTTTAAATAAAATACTGTTATGCCTGACGAAACAATACGTTCAAATAGTGAAGTTGTACTCATTGGAGCTGGAATTATGAGTGCCACTCTTGGAATAATTTTGAAAGAGTTACAACCTGATATCAAAATTGAGATTTACGAAAGATTAGATGTTGCCGCTGCAGAAAGCTCTGATGCTTGGAATAATGCAGGAACAGGACACTCTGCTTTTTGTGAATTGAACTACACTCCGGAAAAGGCAGACGGAAGTATTGATCCTAAAAAAGCAATAAGTATAGCAGAATCATTTGAGGTTTCACGTCAGTTTTGGTCTTACTTAGTGCAACAAAATAAAGTACCGTCTCCTGAAAATTTTATAAAAAGTGTTCCTCATATGAGTTTTGTGTGGGGAGATAAAAACGTAGAATATCTTAAAACACGTTTTGAAGCTTTGCAAAGCAATCCAATTTTTGCTCAAATGAAGTTTAGTACAGATTTTGAACAACTAAAAGAATGGATGCCGCTTGTAATGGAAGGCAGGGAAAATAACGAAAGTCTGGCAGCTACACACATGACAATTGGTACCGATGTGAATTTTGGAGCATTGACCAGAAGCATGTTCAATTATTTAGAAAAACTAGACGGTGTATCTTTATACTTTAACCACGAGGTTAAAAAATTAAGACAACGCGAAGATAAATCCTGGAGAATAAAAATTACTGATTTATCTACAGGTCAAACACGAAAAGCATATACTAAATTTGTTTTCATTGGCGCCGGAGGAGGATCATTACCATTGTTGGAAAAAGCAAATGTTCCTGAAGGAAATGGTTATGGAGGTTTTCCTGTAAGTGGTCAATGGCTAAAATGTACAAATCCTGAAGTAATTGCAAAACATCAGGCAAAAGTATACGGAAAAGCAAGTGTTGGTGCACCGCCAATGTCTGTACCGCATATTGATACTCGTGTAATTGATGGTGAGAAAGCACTTCTTTTTGGACCTTTTGCAGGATTTTCTACAAGATTTCTTAAAAATGGTTCTTATTTAGATTTACCATTATCTATAAAAGCAAATAACTTAATCCCAATGTTATCAGCGGGATATCATAATATTCCATTGACAAAATATTTAATCGAGCAGGTTCGTCAGTCTCCAAAAGACAGAATGAATGCACTTCGTGAATATTTGCCAACAGCACGTTCTAAAGACTGGAAATTAGAAAGAGCAGGACAACGTGTACAGGTTATCAAAAAAGATGAAAACGGTGGGGGAGTTTTAGAATTTGGAACAGAAGTTATCAATACACACGATGGAACTCTTGCTGTATTATTAGGTGCTTCTCCGGGTGCATCAACTGCAGTTTCTATTATGGTTGATTTGATCAGCAGATGCTTTACAAATCAAATGAAAACACCGGAATGGGAAGAGAAAATGAAAAATATGATTCCTTCTTTTGGTAAAACGTTAAACGATAAACCAGAGCTTTTGGCAGAAATGAGAAAGCATACTTCTGAAGTCTTAAAATTGAATAACTAGATTTAATTCTTATCAAAATAAATAACAAATCCAGATGAATTAATCTGGATTTGTTGCTTTTAGTTCTTTCGTGATTTTTAATATTTTTTCAGACATATTACTCATCCAGATTAATTGTTCAATTACCATTTGAGCTTCCTGCATTTTTGCCTGACGGGTTTCTTTATCAAGTTCGTCATCTGTAGCCAAACGGGTAAAATTAACTCTTTTAAGTTCTTCAAATTGCAGGGTTACATCTTCTTTGTCAAAAAAAGTATCGGTCAGAATAGTTTCATTTCTTAAAATTGAAATAGAATGATCTAAATTTAATAATATAGTTTTTATAATGTAATTAAATGATTCTGAGGCTGATGTTGTTTGATGCGACTGAATATAAGTTGATAACGAAGCCAAAGCAGAAAGCAGGGAATGATTTAAAACCACTAATTTGTTGACAAGCGGAAGTGTTTTTTGCTTCGACTTTGGTTCCTGCATCATACGCTGAAATGATGTCATTAAATTACCAATTTCCACAAAAGAATTCTTTCTGGATAATCTGTAAGAGGTAGGAACTTCTCCCTTTTTATTATAATAATCTGCAATTTCTTTCAGATAATTTCTATTGGCACGAATCGAATTTTCAATATGTATTGGTGTATTGATGAATTCCCAGGCCGGCCATAAAAACTGATTGGCAATAAAAGCCAAAGTTGCACCGGTAAGTGAATCTAATATTCTAAACTGAATTACTTCTACAACATGTGGAGTTAAAATTCCGTAAATAAAAACCACATACATCGTTACAAAAGTGGCGCTTACTTTATAATTAATTTGTGTAAAAGACAGACCAAGCAGCATACATATAATTGAAAATATACTTAATGCCACATGATTTTGAATTACAGAAACGATTCCGAAAGCCAGTAAACCACCCAAAACCGTTCCGAACATTCTGTTATAAGATCGTTCTTTTGTTAATCCGTAGCCCGGGCGCATGATTACTACAATAGTTAATAAAATCCAATACCCATTTTGAAAAGGCAAAAGATCTCCAATTACCAAACCAATAAGAATTGTAATGGTTAGTCTTAGTGAATGTCTGAAAATAGAAGAAGAAAAACTCATATTCTCAATCAGCGTTCGCAACGGATAATATTGCGGAGTTAAGAATTTCTCCAATTCCTTGTCTTTATCTTTTAGTTTATAAGATTGCATGGCAAGAGAAAAAGCCCTTTGGATAATTTTTATTTTACCAACTTGATTTTTAGCATATTTCAGCATATTAGTCAACATCAGAACGCCTTCTGCAGCTTCTTCTTTTCCTAAAACTTTTTCATAATCAAAAATGGCAAATTCAAGAGCATCGATTTCATTCTTCAAATCATTTTTGTCAACATAAGCCGAAATATGATTTACATTTTTAGAAAGTTTTTTTAATGTTGAAGCCAATTTGTATGCTACATTTTGATAGGTTCTCAAAACTTCAGGATGTTTGTCAAACTTTTCAAGTAACTTATTATGATCAAACGAAGTATATAATGCTAATTCCTGTATTTCAATTAAAGTAATAAAAACAAGCAGCATTTTGCGGTTCTGGCTTGTTGCGGCAGAAGTATTTTGATTGCCAATTAAAACTTTTCTTAAATCCTCATTGATTAAGTTTAATTCTACCTGCAACGCCAACTGTTTTTCAATAATTTTTTCGCGGTTTGCTTCAGGACTCCATAAGTCACCTCTTAATTTTAAATATTTTGAGGTTAATTTTATACCGTCTGCAATTTGCAATTCTACATATTTATAAGGCTGTACAAAATGAAATACAAGCGAAACGATTAAATATAATATTCCTCCAATAAAAATAAAAGCAGAATATTCTACAGCATCCAGACCTTCATGAAAATGGCCAAATGATAAAGAAATAGACAACAAAGCAGAAAACGAAACCAATGTAGCACGCTGACCATAAACAGAAATCATCGAACAGATAAAAAGTAGAAAACCTAAAAACGGATAAAACAGAACCGGATAAGGATATGCAAGATTCACTAACAAATTAACGCCCGAAACAATAAAGGAAGCAACAATAAGTCCTTTTATTTTGTGTCCCAAAGTGCTTGGTATATCACTCGGGTACGTATAAAAAGCACCTAATGCAATAGTAAAACCAATATCAAAATGTCCAAGAAAATTCAAAATTAAAACCGGTACAACAGAAGCAATCGTTACTTTTGATGCATTTAGAAAAGAAGTGCTATTGGTAAATTTAGTTATTCGATCAAACATATAGAGAGGTTTACTAGCAAAGTTAAGAATTGTACTAATTATTTTGGCATAATTATAGATGAGTTTTTCCTAAGTTGTGAAATTGACAGATAATATCTTGTTTAGAATTATTCATTGACTATTTTTTACTATTTTTGCCAGCTGAATTATGATATAAAATTCAGGATTTTCAGTAGATAATGCATAAATAAATACAAATGATTTTACCAATTGTAGGATACGGTGATCCGGTTTTAAGAAAAGTTGGAGAGGCAATTACGCCAGAATATCCAAACTTAAAAGAGATAATAGCAAACATGTATGAAACCATGTACAACGCTTATGGTGTTGGTCTTGCGGCACCACAGGTAGGGATGGCAATTCGTTTGTTTGTAATTGACACAACTCCTTTTAGCGATGATGAAGATTTATCATCAGACGAACAAAAGAAATTGAAAGGTTTTAAGAAAACTTTCATCAATCCTAAAATCATCAAAGAAGAAGGAGAAGAGTGGAGTTTTAATGAAGGTTGTTTAAGTATTCCTGATGTTCGCGAAGACGTTTACAGAAAACCAACTGTAACAATTGAATACTGTGAAGAAGATTTTGTTGTAAAAACAGAAGTTTTTGATGGTTTGATGGCAAGAGTTATCCAACATGAATATGACCATATTGAGGGCGTTTTATTTACGGATAAAATATCTTCATTAAAAAAGCGTTTAATTCAGAAAAAATTAAAAAACATTACAGAAGGTAAAACATTTCAGGATTATAAAATGAAATTTTTTGCTGCTAAAAAAGGGAGATAATTCCTTTTGATAAAAGATAAAAAATAAACGAAATTCTTAATACAAATTATAATAAACATGAATTTAGAAAAAATATTAGCTGTTTCTGGTAAACCAGGTTTATATGCTTTGAAAGTGCAGACGCGTACAGGATTTGTAGCAGAATCATTAACAGATGGAAAAAAAATTACTGTAAGTTTAAAAAGTAATGTGAGTTTATTATCTGAAATTTCAATTTACACACAAGACGGAGAAAAACCATTAACAGAAATTTTTCAACTAATTGGCAAAAAAGAAAAGCAAGGTCAGGCAATTTCTCATAAAGAAGACAATGCAACTTTGGCAGCTTATTTCAAAGAAGTTTTACCTGAATATGATGAAGAAAGAGTTTATCCTTCTGATATTAAAAAAGTATTAAACTGGTACAATACACTTCAGGCTAAAGGTTTAGTTACTGATTTGGCTCCGGCTGCTGCAGAAGCTAAAGAAGAAAAAGTTGTTGAAGAAAAACCAAAAAAAGCTCCTGCTGCTAAAAAAGAACCAGCTGAGAAAAAAGCTCCGGCAAAAAAAGCGGCAGCTAAAAAAGAAGAATAGTAATTTTTACATTCAAAATATAATAATCCTGTTAAGATGTTTTCTTGACAGGATTTTTTACTTTTACACCATTCGGTCACAAAACCAATAAATACTTAACAAATGAGCAAAGAACTTCAACTTAAGGCTTTTGAAAGATTATTAATCATCATGGATGAGCTGCGTGAGCAGTGTCCGTGGGATAAAAAGCAAACATTGCAAACCTTAAGACATCTTACAATTGAAGAAACCTATGAATTAGGAGATGCTATTTTGGATAATGATCTTAATGAAGTCAAAAAAGAATTAGGCGATTTGCTGTTACACATCGTTTTTTATGCCAAAATTGGTAGTGAAACCAATGATTTTGACATTGCTGATGTGTGTAATGAAATTTGCGAAAAGCTCATTCACCGTCATCCACACATTTATAGTGATACTGTCGTAAAAGATGAAGAAGAAGTAAAACAAAATTGGGAAAAACTAAAGCTTAAAGAAGGTAAAAAATCTGTCTTAGAAGGAGTTCCGAGAAGTTTACCGGCTTTGGTTAAAGCAAGCAGAATTCAGGATAAAGTAAAAGGTGTTGGTTTTGACTGGGAAGAACCACATCAGGTGTGGGATAAAGTTCAGGAAGAACTTGAAGAACTTCAGGAAGAAGTTAAAGCTGGTGATCAGGATAAAATAGAAGCCGAATTTGGAGATGTTTTATTTTCGATGATTAATTACGCCCGTTTTTTGAATGTTAACCCCGAAGATGCTCTGGAAAGAACCAATAAAAAATTTATTAAACGTTTTCAGTATTTAGAAGCAAAAGCCGGAGAACTCGGTAAACCTTTAATGGATATGACTTTGGCAGAAATGGATGTGTTCTGGAATGAAGCTAAAAAACTATAATTTATTCAGCCAGTTTTTTTAAGGCTTTTATATTTTTAATCACAATTTTTTTACCAACCAGTTCTATTAATTCCAGTTTATTAAAATCGGATAATAATCGAATACAGCTTTCCGTTGCGGTACCAATCATTCCGGCCAATTCCTCACGCGTAAGCTGAACGTTTAATTCATTATTAGTATTGGCACCAAAAGTAGTGTGCAAATACAATAAAGTTTCGGCAAGTCTTTGTTTAACCGTTTTTTGCGCCAGTGCAATTTTATCGTTTTCAGATTCTTTCAAATCCTCACAGATAGTTTGCATCATCGTCATTGAAAACTGATTATTGGTATTAAAAAAGTTTATAATTTCAGATTTTGGAATAAAACAAACTTCCATGTCGGCGACTGCCTTTGCAGATAAATTGGCGGGTTCGTTACTGATCATAGAGCGCTGCCCCAAAAGTTCACCTGATTTTACTAACTTTACAATCTGATCTTTTCCGTTAGCACTTAATTTAGATAGTTTTCCAACGCCATCTTTTACACAAAAAACACCGTTTGTCACTTCGCCTTCCTCAAAAATAGCTTCACCTTTTTTTATAGTGTAAGTTGTTTTGCTATTCGCCAGTTTAATAACCTCTTCTTTATTCAAAGCTTTTAAAGAGCTAAGCTGTCTTACGATACATTGGTCACATTTATTCATAGCAAAAAGGATTTGATGCAAAATTAACCATTATTCGCAATCTAAAGCGTAATAAGTATAGAAAAATGCAATAAAAAAAATAGAGGTAGTATTTTCCTTTAATATTTTAATAAACTTAAAATTATAATTTAACAGAGTATGATAAATATCATATTTCATGTCTTTTTCAATTTATAAACTTTGCATAAGTTAAAAAAAACAAATTATGAGCGAGCAAGGTTGTTTTCATTGTGGGCTAACCATAGACAAAAATGAAGAAATCAATTTTGATGAAAAAAAGTTTTGCTGTAACGGATGTAAAACAGTTTACGAAATTTTTAGTCTCCATGATTTAACCTCGTATTATGATTTTGAAAATTCGCCGGGTGCAACGCCACAGAATATTACCGGTAAATACGATTTCTTAGAAAATGAAACAATACTTTCTAAAATACTGGAATTTCAGGAAGGAAATACTTCAATTGTTTCATTAAATATTCCGCACATTCATTGTAGCTCTTGTATTTGGATTTTAGAAAACCTGAATAAAATTCAATCAGGCATAAATATTTCACAAGTAAATTTTCCTGAAAAAAGAGTCAGAATCACATTTAATTCTGAAACTGTTTCACTTAAAGATATTGTTTATCTCTTAAGCTCAATAGGGTATGAACCTTACATTAGTTTAGAAAATTACGAAACAGGAAAAAGTAATATTGACAGAACCCTTACCTACAAATTGGGAGTTGCTTTTTTCTGTTTTGGAAATATAATGTTATTATCATTTCCTGAAT
>SEBM01000108.1 GCA_004296145.1 Flavobacterium sp. | reverse complement strand
GATGTTATATATCTATCTTTGTTTAGACCAAATCTAAATAACAATGAAAAATTTCCTTATTGCAGATTCTGAAAACCTACATATAATAGGTTTGAAGTATACGCTCAAAAAATTGGTAAAATCGCCAAATCTAAAGGTTGTAAATTCAAGAGAAGAACTATTTAAATATTTGGATTTCGGTACAGTTGATTGTCTGATTATTGACCCAAATAACATATTCCTTTTTTACGATGATGACCTTAAAATAGTGAAAGCAAGTTATCCAAAATGTAAAATAATTATCCTGTCTTATTTCAAAAACAAACAAACCATAAACAGCTTCTTAAAAGATAATATAAATGGCTTTATTTCAAAAGATTGCGAAGAACAAACCATTTATGATGCTTTGTATAAAATTGAACATGGAGAGCGTTATTTATGTCCTAAAACTTTAAGCGCACTTTTGGATGTTTTGGTAATGCCAAATCCTGAAAACGATCAGAAACTAACTTTAAGGGAGTCTGAAATCCTCAAACAAATCGCAAAAGGGAATGACGGAAAAAAAATTGCATCCCAACTTTTTATCAGCATTCATACCTTTCGTACGCATCGAAAAAATATTATGAAAAAGACAGGCAGACACACAACTCCTGAGCTTATTTTATATGCTTTAGAGCATAAAATAAAGTAATTTTCGTATTATTTGTATATTTTTTTTGCGCTATTTCCTACTATAAATGAGGTATTTTATGTACCTCAATTGTAGAAAGAATTTTCGCTTTTTTGTGGTATTGATTGCATTTTTTTCCACAACTACATTTGTCAAAAATATTTCTTTAGAATCAATCTAAATAAAAAAAACAAATGGAAGCACAGGAAAACTTAGAATCAATACTGCAGGAAAGGGTTATTGTTGGAAAACATAACAAACATGTTTTTTCTAATAATAAAAAATCGATTGGGATTTATACTAAAAGCATGAAAAAGGCTATCAAGACCATTGGTAACCATTTAAAAGAACGAAAAACGCCATTTACGGGAGCTACAATTTCTTCGATTAAAGAAAAAATTGATAACATTTATCTTGAAAATAATACCGATGGAAAAAGTCTGGAATATGTTCTTGAAGAACTAAAAGATATTTACCTGAACGATTGTATTCATTTTCATGATCCGAAATACATTGCACACTTAAATTGCCCAATTCTAACGCCAACTCTTGTGGCTGAGGCTTTTGTATCATCTTTAAACTCTTCTATGGATACGTACGACCAAAGTACGGGAGCAACTTTCATTGAATTAAAACTGGTGGAATGGACGATTGAAAAACTAGGCTATCCGGAACATGCTGACGGAATTTTTACCAGTGGCGGTACACAATCAAATATGATGGGATTGCTTTTGGCAAGAGATCATTATATCAAAAAGCATTATGGGATTGATCCAAAAATGGACGGACTTCCGCCTGAAGCTTCAAAATTCAGGGTTTTATGTTCTGAAGTGAGTCACTTTAGTTTAAAGAAAAACCTGAGTTTACTGGGATTAGGACAAAACGCAGTCGTTCCGGTTGCTGTAGATCCTGATTTTAAAATGAATGTCAATGCTTTGGAAAAAGTAATTCAGCAGCAAAAAGATTTAGGAAATATTCCGATTGCTGTCGTAGGAACAGCTGGAACAACCGATTTTGGTTCTATTGATCCGCTTGGGGAAATTGCTGCGATTGCTTATGAAAATGAATTGTGGTTTCACGTTGATGCGGCTTATGGCGGCGGATTATTAATCAGCAATGAACATAAATACAAACTGGACGGAATCGAATTATCTGATTCTGTTACAATTGATTATCATAAAACATTTTATCAGCCGGTAAGTTCGAGCGGATTTTTTATGAGAAATAAATCTTTCATCGATTATATAAAATACCACGCTGATTACCTGAATTCTAAAGAACAGGAAGACGAAGGAATTCCAAACATGGTAAAAAAATCAATCCAGACGACGCGCCGTTTTGATGCTTTAAAACTATGGTTCACACTAAGAATGATCGGAACTGAAGGTTTAAGTTCTTATATGGAAAAAGCAATGGACAATGCCCAGTTTACGGCAGAATTGCTTAGAAACAGAGATGATTTTGAAATCATTCACAATCCTGAAATTAGTGCCATTGTGTTTCGTTATACACCTTTCAAAGAAAACGGAGCTTCGTTTTGTGCTTTAAATTCTTATATCAGAAAAGCTATTTTCAACGAAGGAAAAGCGATTATCACGAGTACAAAAGTCTACAACGAGGTTTTCTTGAAATTTACTTTACTAAATCCGCTTACAACTCCTCAGGATATTCAGGAAATCATTGACTTAATTGTGCATCACGGACAGGAATATTCATTAAAAAACTAAAATTAAATTATCATGCAGAATAAAATATACGACTTTATAGCCGTTGGAGTGGGACCTTTTAATTTGAGTTTAGCCTGTCTGACAGCACCAATTGAAAATCTGGACGGTTTATTTTTTGATAAAAATGAATCTTTTAACTGGCATCCGGGAATGTTGTTGCAGGACACGACTTTACAGATTCCGTTTTTGGCTGATTTAGTTACACTTGCAGATCCCACAAGTCCTTTTAGCTTTTTGAATTACATCAAAGAAAAAGGAAAAATGTATTCTTTTTACATTCGTGAAAACTTTCTTTTATTAAGAAATGAATACAATCAGTATTGTCAATGGGCGATTAGAAAACTTCCGAATATATTCTTTAATACTGAAGTAACGGCAATTGATTATGATGAAAATCTTGGAATTTATATCGTAAAAACAACTTGTACCAAAACGGATGTTACAACAATTTATCAAACAAAAAAGATTGTTTTAGGAACCGGAACAGCACCGCATATTCCGAAATCATGTCAGTCATTACAGGGAAAAGCAGTTCATTCTTCTTCGTACATTCAAAATAAAGAAGCACTTCAAAAACAAAAATCAATTACGGTTTTAGGAAGCGGACAAAGTGCTGCCGAAGTTTTTAATGATTTATTGCAGGAAATCGATGTTTACGGTTATCAGTTAAACTGGATTACGAGATCTTCAAGGTTCTTCCCGATGGATTACAGCAAGTTAACGCTTGAAATGACGTCTCCGGAATATGTTGATTATTTCTACAATCTGCCTTCAGACAAAAGAGATGATTTGCTTAAAAATCAGAAATTATTATACAAAGGAATCAACAAAGACCTGATTGAAACTATTTTCGATACGATTTACAGCAAAAAAGTGATTGGCGAAATTGATGTCAATCTAAGAACAAATGCTGCCTGTACAAAAGCAAGTTATGATGAAAACAATGCATCTTTTGAACTGGAATTACATCAGGTAGAACAAGATAAAAGATACCGTCATAAAACGAATGCACTTGTTTTGGCAACAGGTTATGGTTATAAAATGCCTCGTTTTCTGGAAGGAATTTCGAATAGAATTCAATGGGATGAAAAAGGTCGTTTTGCAGCTAACAGAAATTACACAATTGATGCTAACGGAAGTGAAGTTTTCGTTCAGAACGCAGAATTACATACACATGGCTTTGTAACACCGGATCTTGGAATGGCCTGTTACAGAAATTCATATATAATCAAAGAAATTACCGGAGTGGAACATTATGCCATCGAAACCAAAATTGCTTTTCAGGAATTTGGTGTTCCTGCAGCAGAAGTTATTGAATCTCCGGCATTTGAAACAATCGCATAATTATGGAAACAGTACAACAAAAAAAGAGAGTTCTGGCAATAGATATCGCCAGAGGAATGAGTGTGATTTTGATGATGATGATTCACACGATGCTGATTTACGGCACAATACCAACACAAACCAATACCATTTTGGGTGAAATTACGTTATGGCTGGGCCGCGGAACAACCATGTTTTTGGTAAGTATGGGAATTTCGTTTGTGTTATCAAGAAGACAGACTTTTACTGCCGTTTGCAAAAGGGCTTTATACATTCTGGCAGTTGGTTACGGAATGAATACTTTAAAATTCCTGGTTCCTGAATTTGTTTTTGGAGGCCTTCCGGAAGCTTTTGTTTCGGCTTACGGCTTAAAATCAGGGACTTTAGAAACGGGAGTTTTCTTTTTGCTTTTGGGAGATATTTTGCAGCTCGCAGGAGTTACGCTGTTTATAATGGGACTGATCAATCATTTTAGCAAAAGCAAATATGTACCTCTTGCGGTTGCATTATTAATCATTTCTGTTTCTAAAGAATTAAGCGGTTTCAGAATCGGAATTACAGGATTGGATTATATCTGCGATTTGTTTTTCAGCAACCAGTTTAATGTGTATTTCCCTGTTTTTCCATGGAGTGCCTTTATTTTAATCGGAATGTTTTTAGGAAGATGGTATAAAGAATTAAACGAAAATCAGGAATTGTTTTTCAAAAGAATGTTAATGGTCGGAATTGCTTTTATCGTTTTTGGAAGTCTTTTAAATTTCTCAAATCCTGAATATCATTTTGGAGATTATTACCATTTAGGACCGGGTGGAAGTATTTTATTATTGGGTGCGAATCTGGTTTTGTATTGGCTAATTAATATTGTAGTTCATTTATTTAAGGAAAATAACAGCGTATTTAATCTGTTGATTTTCTGCAGTAAACATGTTACAAGTTTGTATGTGATTCAGTGGGTGCTGATCAATTGGGGAATGTACGTTATTGGTTTCTGGAACCAAACACAATTGACGGTTTTAGCGTTGTTTCCAGTTGTTATTGGTCTTAGTATTTCGGTACAGCTTGGTTATAACGAAATTAAAAAGGTGTTGCGTACCAAACGCGAACAAAGAATCGCCATGAATTAATTTAAAAGTACAAAAATGAATACCTCTAATTATATTTATTCAACCACAATTCCGGATTTCGGAACTATAGATTTTCGCCCGCTGCAATTGGATACCGACGCTGCTATAATTCATGATTGGGTTAATCGTGATTATGCACAATATTGGGGAATGCAGGGAAAAAATCTTGAAGAAGTGCGTTTGGAATATGAAAAAATCACCAAAGATTCAGACGTTTTTATCGGATTGGTAAATAACGAAATTTCGTTTTTACTGGAGCGCTACAATCCAAAACAGGATATTATCGGAAATTATTATACTGTTCAGGATTATGACTGTGGTATTCACATTATTGTTGCGCCGTCTTCAACACCAGTGCATCAGTTTACATGGCATATTTTTTCGAGCATCATGAAATTTATTTTCAGGGATCTTACTATCGAAAGAATACTGGTTGAACCGGACATCCGCAACAAAAAAATGTTTGACATCTGCCATCGCGTAGGTTTTGAAGATGCACATGTTGTCAATTTGCCACATAAAACCGCTTTACTGGCATTTTGTACAAGAGAGCAATTCATAAAAAAAATAGATTCATTTAATCTCAATTATACCGAAATGAATAACGAAAATCAACTGGAATTTCCACAAAAAGCCATTACGCATATTAAGCCCGAAGTCTGGGAAAAAGCCAATCGTTTGTTGGTTAAAAAAGCAATTTGCGAGTTCTCTCACGAACATTTAATCGAACCAATTTTAGAACTTGGTGTTCAGAACAAAAATAAATATTCTTTGTTTTCGGATGATCAATCGGTAAAATATACGTTCAGCGGACAATTACTGGCCATGAATCATCTGAATATCGAAGCTGATTCTATTGTAAAGTTTAAAAATGATAAAGCAGAACCTTTGGACGCTGTCGATTTTATTCAGGAATTCAAAACCAGTTTAGGAATTTCAGAACAATTGCTTCCGTCATATATTGAGGAAATTATCAGTACACTTTACGGAAGCTGTTATAAATTATTAAAAGAAAATTCAACTTCGAAATCTCTTGCTAATTCCGACTTCCAAACTATCGAACAAGCCATGATGGAAGGCCATCCTGGCTTCGTCGCCAATAACGGAAGAATCGGTTACAACAGCATGGATTATAAAGCGTACGCTCCCGAAACCGGAAATCCGTTTCGCATTTTATGGCTTGCCGGACATCGCGACAGAACGGTTTATGCCGGAACTAAAAAGCTGGATTATGATACTTTAATTCAACAGGAATTAGGGGTAGAAACGCTGGCAAAATTCAATACAACTATTGTAGAAAAAGGCTCAAATCCGGAAGATTATTTCTTTATTCCGGTGCATCCATGGCAATGGTTCAATAAACTGGCTAATTTATTTTCGCCTGAAATTGCAAAAGGAAAATTGATTTGTGTTGGTTACGGACCCGATTTATATCAGGCACAGCAATCCATCCGAACCTTATTCAACTTAAGCAATCCTAAAAAGTTTTATACCAAAACATCACTTTCAATCCTGAATATGGGTTTCATGCGCGGTTTACCGGTTTTTTATCTGGGAACGGCGCCGGAAATGGCAGAATGGCTGGATCAGTTATTAAGCAAAGACAAATATTTGCAAAAAGTTGGTTTTGGAATGTTGGGCGAAGTAGCTTCTGTAAGTTACATCAATCCGTATTTTGAAAGCTTCGGAAAACACAATCCGTACAACAAAATGATCGCTTCTTTATGGAGAGAAAGTCCGGTTGCCAAACTGAAAAACGACGAACAATTAATGACAATGGCAGCGTTTTTACATTTAGATAAAGACGGAAAATCATTATTATCTGAAATTATAAAAGCTTCTCCGTTGTCAACAGACAATTGGCTTTCAGAATATTTTAAAGTGTATTTGAGTCCGTTGCTGCATTGTTTTTACGAATACGATCTGGTTTTTATGCCTCACGGCGAAAATCTAATTTTAGGTTTAGAAAATCATGTTCCGGTTCGTTCTTTTATGAAAGACATTACAGAAGAAGCCGTAATCTTAAATCCGGATGTTGAGATTCCGAAAAATATCGACAGGATTTATGCTAATGTTCCGGACGATGTCAAATTGCTTTCGATTTTTATTGATGTTTTTGATGGATTTTTCCGTTTCATGTCGGCGATTTTGGTTTCGAGTGATGATTATCAGGAAGATCGTTTTTGGGAATTGGTGGCTGAATGTATTTCTGATTATCAGGAAGCTAACCCGCATCTGGAAGCTAAATTTGAGAAATACGATTTGTTTGCCAACGAATTCCAATTGTCGTGTCTGAACCGTCTTCAGCTTAACAACAACAAAACGATGATCGATTTGGATGATCCAGTTGCGTTGTTACAGTTTCAGGGAAAACTGCAAAACCCGATCGCACCGTATAAAAAAATAATAGCTTAAAAATGAATAGTACCATAACTCATCCGGAAAATGATATCGCAACCGATGTTATTTTCGTAAAAACTATTCCCGGTTTAGGTGTTTTTGAGCTGCGTCCGATTGATATGGAAAATGATATTCAGCTGATTCATAACTGGGTAAACCGTGATTACGCGGTTTATTGGGAAATGAATGGTTTTTCTGAAGAAGATGTAAAAGATACTTATTATAAAATTCAGGAAAAAGCAGAGGTTTATATTGGCATTTTTAACGGAAAAACAGCTTTTTTGTTAGAATGTTATGATCCTAAAAATGATATTGTAGGTGATTATTATCCATCGCAAAAAGGCGATAAAGGCATGCATATTTTGGTTGCGCCGTCAGAAGATCCAATTCCGAATTTTACCTGGACCATTTTTACGGTGATTTTAGATTTTATTTTTTCTGATGCTAAAAACAAACGAATTGTGGTTGAACCGGATGCGCGCAATCATAAAATTCATTTGCTGAACAAAAGAGCGGGATTTGTTTTTCAGCGCGTTTTGGACTTACCGCACAAAAAAGCACATTTAGAATTTTGCACGCGCAACGACTATTATAAGGCATTACAATCGGTTTAATTGATGAAAATGAAAACACCAACGCAAAATATAAAGCATTTAACCAAAGAAAACTGGGATAAGGCAAATGTTGTTTTATTGAAGAAAACGCTAAGCGAATTTGCACACGAATTGTTGATTGTTCCGATTCAGAATGAGAACAATTCGTATAGTATTTTTTCTCCCGATAAAACGGTTGAATATACTTTTGAAGCTTCAATTTTGGCTTTAAATCATTGGTCAATTTCGGTTAACTCTATTAAAAAGACAATCAATAATGTCGCAGCGCCATTGCGTTTATTAGAATTTATAATTGAATTTAAAGACGTTTTGGGAATCAGCGAAAACTTGTTGCCAACATATTTGGAGGAAATTACAAGTACATTATACAGTACAGCGTATAAAATTGCCAACGAAAAATATTCATCAAAAGATTTATTAGACCTCGATTACCAAAAAATCGAACACGCCATGACCGAAGGACATCCTTGTTTTGTGGCCAATAGTGGTAAAAATGGTTTTAATATCGATGATTTCGCAGAATATTCTCCTGAAGCGAATGCACCCATACAATTGTTATGGATTGCAGGACATAGGAGCAAAGCCACTTTTTCAGGAATTCAAAATCTGGATTATAAAAAAGTATTACAACAGGAATTATCCGCAGAAACAATTGTAGTTTTTGAAAACGTAATCACGTCTCAGGGATATCATATTGATGATTATTACTTTTTTCCAGTTCATCCATGGCAATGGTTTAATAAACTGGCGCTGATTTTTGCACCCGATATTGCCGAAGGACATTTGGTTTGTCTGGGTTATGGCGAAGATGAATATTCGGCTCAACAATCGATTCGTACTTTTTTTAATCTTTCTTCACCGGAGAAATTTTATGCCAAAACAGCACTTTCGGTTATCAATATGGGTTTCATGCGCGGACTTTCTCCTTATTATATGGAAAGTACGCCGGCGATTACTGAATGGGTTGCCAATTTAGTTGAAAATGACACCTATTTACAACAAAAAGGATTTACACTTTTAGGAGAAGTAGCCACAATCGGTTATCGAAACTTTCTATACGAACCTTTAGGAAGAAGCATTCCGCATAATAAAATGCTGGCCGCGTTGTGGCGTGAAAGTCCGATTCCAAAACTGGAAAAAGGGCAGAAGATCATGACAATGGCAGCTTTATTGCATGTAGATCAGTCCGGGAATTCTTTTGTTTCGGAGTTAATTCAGAAATCTGGAATCAACGCAAAATCGTGGATCAGCAGTTATTTAGACGCTTATCTTTCGCCACTTTTACATTGTTTTTACCAACATGAAATGGTTTTTATGCCTCACGGCGAAAACCTGATTTTGATATTAGAAAATCATGTTCCGGTAAAAGTAATTATGAAAGATATTACAGAAGAAGTAATGGTTTTTAATGGAGAAATCCCGTTACTGGAAAAGGTAAAACGAATTCATATTGACATAAAAGAACCGTTGAAGATTCTGTTTTTATTTAATGATGTTTTCCAGTTTTATTTCCGTTTTCTTTCGGCGGTTTTAGAAGAAAGCAAAACACTTGCCGAAGAAGATTTCTGGTCTTTGGTTGCCGATTGTATTACTCAATATCAGGAAGAACATCCACATTTGAAAGAGCAATTTAAAAAGTATAATTTATTCGATCCCGAATTTGATTCCTGCTGTCTGAATCGTCTGCAATTGCGAAATAACAAGCAAATGCTGGATTTGGCGGATCCTATTGAGAGTTTACAATTTGTTGGAAAATTGAAGAATCCTGTGGCGGCGTCAGTTTTAGTATAAGACTAGTTTTGTCATTTCGACGAAGGAGAAATCGCACTCGTAACCACTATGCTGGAATACTTGATGTGATTTCTCCTTCGTCGAAATGACACAAATTGCGCAAATCAAGAATTCGCATCAATAATATTCTTCACAATCACTATAAAAGTATCTGTATTTTTAATTTCCTGATTCATGGATAACAAAACATGATCGGCCAGTCTAAACTGTTCCATCATATCTTTCTTCAAATATTTTATCATGGATTCCAGGCTTCTGGTATCTGTATCTGTTTGATTTTTTAATTCGCGTTGTTTGCTTTCTAAGTAATCTAAAGTCCTTTTTAATCTCTGAATG
>SEBM01000107.1 GCA_004296145.1 Flavobacterium sp. | reverse complement strand
AAATAAGAGTAAATAAAAAAGCAGTTGCAAATGATGCAACTGCTTTTTTCCTTTAAAGAGTTTTATATAATCCCTGATGTGTATTCCGAATTGCTTGTTGATTTTTGTAATCAATCCATTTCTGGCCTTTTAATTTTCTCATCAAAATATCAAAATGACGCATAATTAAAACATTATAAGCCGCTTTTGAAAGATTGACAACGTTTTTTGGGAAAGAGCGTAAACTCATAGAAAATCCCGGAGTTAAGTATTTCATATAATGCCAGTAACCCTCAGGCATATATAACATTTCACCGTGTTTCAGATTCGTGATAAAACCTTCTGCATTTTTAAGAGCCGGCCATTTTTCATAATCCGGATTATCAAAGTCAATATCTTCTCTCGAAATCAAAGCATGCGGAACTTTATACATATACTTCGACTGGTCCGGTGCAAATAACATACATTGTTTTTCTCCATGAAAATGAAAATGCAGAATGTTAGAATAATCAATATCATAATGCATAAAAACCCTTGAATTTTCTCCGCCAAAAAACAGCATAGGCAATTGTCTGACTAATTTTAGCCCAATATCCGGCCATAAAAAGTCATCCTTTAAACTTGGAACTTCTTTCATTAAATTATAAAGGAAAATACGGTAATTGGTTGGCTTTTGTTCTAAAAGGTCAATGTATTCGCTCATTTTCATTTTAGTATGCGCCTCATTAAACCCATCTTCATGATTTACAGGTCTGTTGTCGTATAAAGGTACAATTGCGTCACCGGCAATTTCCTTCATATAAGACAACTTCCATTTGCTGTACGCAGGCCAATCCTCAGTGAGCTGTTCAATGACAACCGGAATTTGATTTTTGACATAATGGGTAACAAAATCAGCTTTTGAGATTTTTTTTACCCTTTCTATTTGTTTTAGATTCATTATTTAAATAAAAAAAATTGCTTGTAATCAGTGTGTTACAAGCAATTTAAGATTATTCAATGAGAAATGTTAGCTCTAAAAATTAATTTTTTGATTTAATCGAAGCTTCAAGGTTTCTTTCTATCGTATGTCCTGGTCTTGACCATTTTGGTTTTTCTCCTAATGGTGCAAATTGAGAATCGGCAGCTTCTACCGTTTTTGGTTGTGAAACCTTAGTAAATGGCTTTTGTGGATTCAATCCTAATAACTCGAACATTTTCATGTCTTCGTGTACATCAGGATTTGGAGTAGTAAGTAATTTATCACCGGCAAAGATTGAGTTTGCACCTGCAAAAAAGCACATTGCCTGTCCTTCGCGGCTCATATTTGTTCTTCCGGCAGATAAACGAACTTGTGTATCGGGCATTACAATTCTTGTTGTAGCCACCATTCTGATCATTTCCCAGATTTCAACTGGTTTCTCATCTTCCATCGGAGTTCCTTCAACAGCAACCAAAGCGTTGATTGGCACAGATTCCGGTTGTGGATTTAATGTAGAAAGAGCAACAAGCATTCCGGCTCTGTCTTCAATACTTTCTCCCATTCCGATAATTCCTCCGCTGCAAACTGTAACATTCGTTTTACGAACATTTTCGATAGTTTCTAAACGGTCTTCAAAACCACGGGTAGAAATTACATCTTTATAATATTCTTCAGAAGTATCCAAATTGTGATTGTAGGCATATAAACCAGCTTCTGCCAAACGTTGCGCCTGATTTTCGGTAATCATACCCAAAGTACAACAAACTTCCATGTCAAGTTTATTAATGGTACGAACCATTTCTAAAACCTGATCAAATTCTTCACCATCTTTTACATTTCTCCAGGCAGCTCCCATACATACACGGGATGATCCGCTTGATTTGGCACGCAAAGCCTGAGCTTTTACCTGACTTACACTCATAAGGTCATTTCCTTCAACGCCAGTATTATAACGTGCAGCTTGTGGGCAATAACCACAATCTTCAGGGCATCCTCCGGTTTTAATAGATAATAATGTAGAAACCTGAACTACATTGGGATCGTGATTTTGTCTGTGGATTGTTGCTGCTTCAAAAAGCAGATCCATCATAGGTTTGTTATATATGGCGATTATTTCGTCTTTTGTCCAATTGTGTTTTGTAATGCTCATTAGTACATTGTTTTTGAAGCTTCAAAAGTAGTTAAATTGTTCTAATCAACCAATCATGTGTTCCGTAAATGAATATTTGATAGTTTTTTTCAAAAAAGAAACACCCTAAAATCATATAATTATATTTTTTTATGATTTTAGAGTGCTAAAATGTTTGTTTTTATTTAAAATATTAATCGGCAATATATTTATTATTCCAATAAAGCATCATCATCAGGGTAACAATTACCGAAGAGGCAAGCCCTTCAAATAATAAACAAATGCAATAAGTAGGTACAGAAGGATTTCCTCCAAACATAAATGCTTCTGATAACGTTTGTACATACGCATCTCCTCCTCTGGCATAACTATAAACCAATAATCCGAAAACACTCATCGCCACACCAACTACAGAAGTTGCCATTGCAGAAACTGCGTTTGATACAAAATTGGTTTCGCCTTCATGCAAATTCATTCGCATTGTTTTATTCACTCCGTAAAATATAAAAAAGACATTCAGAGTACGCAGGTAAAATAAGTCAGCTAAACCTAAAACGTTCATCAATAAAAAATAAATGCCTATTCCGAGGAATATCAAAAAACCGTTGGTTATTTCTTTAGGTAATTTCATAATGGTTATTTTTTTAGAAGTTAATAGTAAACATTTGATAAACAGTGTTCTATCAAAATTACTAAAAAAATAGCAATCATGATTTAAAAAGAGGGAAAAACTGTGAGTCAGTATTTTAGAGTTGGGCAATAAAAGATTTTGCTGTTTTCTGGTCCTGATTTAATTGCTCTTTTAGCAATTCAACAGATCCGAATTTTTGTTCTTCACGAAGATATTCTAACAAATAGACTTCAATTTTATGACCATAGATATCAGCATCAAAATCAAAAAGATTGACCTCGATTGTTTTCTTTTCTCCGTTTACAGTTGGGTTAAAGCCGATATTCATCATACCAAAAACTTCTTTTTCGTTGATGCATGTTTTGATAACATAAACACCGTTTTTCGGAATCTTTTTATAGTCTTCTTCAATATTGATATTGGCCGTCGGAAATCCAATAGTTCTTCCTAGTTGTTTGCCTTTTACAACTGTACCGGTCAAAAAATAAGAATAACCCAGATAATCATTTGCAAGAGCAACATTTCCTTCGTCTAACGCTTTTCTGATTTTGGTAGAACTAACAGAAACATCCTGAATTTCCTGAGCAGAAATTTGCTCCACTTCAAAACCATATTCTTCTCCAAAAGCAATCAAATCATCGATATTGGCTGTTCTGTTTCGCCCAAAACGATGATCGTGACCAATAATAATTTTATGAATATGAAATTGATCCACTAAAATGGTATGCACAAATTCTTCGGCAGTCAATCTTGAAAAACTTTCATTAAACGGATGAATAACAAGATTTTCAATTCCGGTTTGTTCCAGAAGTTTCGTTTTTTCAGAAATAGTATTTAAAAGTTTTATTTCTGATTTTTCCTGAAGAACCATTCTTGGATGTGGAAAAAAAGTAAGTACCAGACTTTCATATTTTCCGTTTTCAGTGTTTTGAGTAATTCGTTCCAGAATTTTTTTATGACCAATATGTACACCATCAAAGGTGCCAAGAGTTAGAATAGTTTTCTTGGTTGACCGAAAATCGTTTATAGAATGAAAGAGCTTCAAAGCAAATTATTTAAGATGGTGCAAATTTATACTATCTATTTTAAATTTGATACTCAGCCTAATTGATTTTTTACTGAAATTTGGTTTCTTTCTGGAAAAATTAAGGCAACTCGTCGATGAAAAAGGATTAATCGTCTTTTATTCGTAAGAATTTAATTTAATTACTTTATTTTTGATTACTTAAAACAAATCAGGATTTATGAAAAAACAATTACTTTTCGTATTATTTATTTTCTACTGTGCTAATATAAACGCCCAAACAAATGCTTTATGGCAAAAAGTAAGTTCATCTTCTGTTTTGAATAAAAAAATAAATGATCAGGATTCTGGCAGTTTATATTTTAAATTAAACGCAGATTTCCTGAAAACTAAACTTTCTTCTGTAACTGATAAATCAAAAAATAATACTTCAGAAATTACTTTTCCAAATTCAGAAGGTGTTTTAGAAAGATATACTGTTTGGGAATCTTCCAATTTTGATGCCGAATTGCAGGCAAAATATCCGGATATCAGATCATACGAAGGAGTTGGAGTTGACGATAAAGCCGCTAAAATTCATTTTAGTATTTCTCCAAATGGATTACAATCAATGGTTCTTCGTACAGATAAAAATCCTGAATTTATAGAAAGCAATCCTGATGATAAATCACAATACATCGTTTTTGGTTCCAAAAGTACTCTTGCAAAATCAACATTAGTTTGTTCAACCAAAGAGCTTTCAAACAATAAAACTTCAAAAAACGGAATTACTTCAAAAGAAACTTCAAGCAATAAAGTTTTTAAAACACTCCGATTAGCTTTGTCATGTACAACAGAATATACCACTTATTTTGGAGGAACAAAAGCTGGCGCACTAGCAGGAATGAATGCTACTCTGACGAGAGTAAACGGAATTTTTAATCGTGATTTGGCAATTAAATTAATCTTGATTGTTAATAATGATGTGCTGATTTATACGGGTACCGACCCTTATTCAGATGCAAAAGAAGGCGCAGATGGAGCCTGGAATCAGGAACTTCAAACAAATTTGACAAACACTATCGGAAACAGCAATTATGATATTGGCCATTTATTTGGCGCTTCGGGCGGAGGTGGAAATGCTGGCTGTATTGGTTGTATTTGTACCAATCCTACTGCTGCTGAACCTTTAGGGAAAGGAAGTGCTTATACTTCACCATCTAATGCAAAACCTGAAGGAGATACTTTTGATATTGATTTTGTAATACATGAATTCGGACATCAATTAGGAGCTTACCATACTTTTTCATTCGACTCAGGTGAAAGAACAACTGTAAATATTGAACCGGGAAGCGGATCTACCATTATGGGTTATGCCGGAGTTTCTGATGGTTATGATGTACAAAACAATTCTGACGATTATTTTGCTTATGCAAGTATTCGTCAAATCCAAAATACACTTTCAGGAGTGAGTTGTCCTGTGAGTACGACGCTAACCAATAACCCGCCAACTATTGAGGCAGGACCAAATTATACAATTCCGAAAGGAACTGCTTTTGTTTTAAAAGCAACGGGTTCAGATGCTGACGGAGATATAATATCTTATTGTTGGGAAGAAAATGACAACGCAGTCACTACATCTGGCGATAACAGTAAAGCATATCCAACAAAACCCGACGGACCTTTGTTTCGTTCCTTTCTGCCAAGCAGTTCACCAATTAGATATATGCCACAATTAAATGCAGTTTTGCAAAACAATCTATCATCTACCTGGGAGTCTGTTTCTTCTGTTGCGAGAACATTAAATTTCACCGTTACTGCCCGTGATAATGCCGCTCAGGGAAAGGCTCAGACCAATACTGATGCAATGGTTGTTACTGTAAATGCAAACGTCGGGCCTTTTGCAGTTACGTCACAAAATACAGATAATATTGGCTGGACAAACGGAAGTCAGCAAACTATTACGTGGAGTGTTAATAATTCAAATACATTAGCAGGCTCGACAAACGTAAATATTAAACTTTCTACAGACGGAGGTTTAACTTATCCAATTAATTTGGCTTCAAATACTCCAAATGACGGTTCGCAAACCATTACAGTACCAACAGATATTAAACAAACAAATTGCAGATTATTGATTGAGCCAACAGACAATATTTATTATGCTGTTAATTCAAAACAATTTGCGATTGGCTATGATGTTACTTCAGATTCTAATACCTACACCTTTACTACACCGGTTACAATTCCCGACGGTAATTTGACCTATACTACAAGAATAATAAATGTTCCTGCTCCTGTTCCTGCAGATGGAGCGGTAGTTGTAGATGTAGATTTGAATATTAATTTTACACACACTTATTTATCAGACGTTCAAATAAGTATCATGAGTCCATCAGGAACTATCGTTCCTTTGTTTGACGGAAGCTGTGGTAGCGATTCTAAAACTTTATCTTTAAAATATGATGATTCAGGAACTGCACTTAATTGTTCTGCAACAACATTGCAAATCGTGGTGCCAGCCGGAAAATTAAGTGACTTTAATAACGAAAGCCCTTATGGCAACTGGACATTGATGGTACGTGATATTGATGGAGGAAAAACAGGAACCATCAATAGTGCATCGATTACAATTCAAACTCAAAAATATACTTTAGGAACAGATGATTTTGAAGACGTAAATTTTGTTCTTTATCCGAATCCAAACAAAGGGAATTTTACGGTTCAGTTTACGCCACAATCAGCAGAAGGAGTTAAGATTTATGTACATGATATTTTAGGAAAACCGGTTTATTCAGGTTCTTTTACCAGTTCAGACAGCTTTAGTCAAAATATTCAGCTTGCGAATGTTTCTGCAGGAATCTATCTTGTTACTATAGTTGACGGAGACAGAAAAACGGTTAAGAAAATAGTTGTCAATTAATCCAATTAAATTATTGTTCTAATGCGCCATTGCCATGCAGACAATGCTGATTTTGGCGCCCGGAATTTTTAATAAAGCACGCGAACAGGCTTCGAGTGTTGCGCCGGTAGTTAAAACATCATCAACAATTACAAAATGCTTGTTGTGATTTTCTTCTGATACATGTACATCAAACATATCTTTGATTTCAGATCGTCCAGAAAGATTCTTTTTGGATTGCGTTTTAGAATATATTTTCCTGAACAAAACAGTATCTTCATAAGGAATTTTTAAACCTTCGGACAACGCTTTTCCAAAAGTACTCACCTGATTATAGCCGCGTTCTCTGAGTTTTCTTTTATGAAGCGGAACCGGAATTATAACATCAAAGGGTGTTTCTAAATTCAAATTCTTCAAATCATCCACATACCAGCTTCCCAAAAGAGTTCCGATTTCTTGCTGACCTTTATATTTTAGATTATGAATGAGTTCCTGAACCATTCCTTCTTTATTAAAATATAATAATGCCGAAACATATTCGATTGGAACTTTTCCGTAAAACTTTTTTACGGCTTCATTATTATCATCAAGATGATATTGAGTAAGAGGCATTTCATGTCTGCATTTGGTACACAAAACAGTTTCGTTGGTTACTAAAAGTGCACGACAACCCGAGCAGACTTTAGGGAAAAAGAGGTCAATAATATAATTAAACACAAATAGAAAGAATTTAGTTACAAAAATAACGAAATCAATACTTCAATCTTAATTATTTTTCTTTTTTTTAAAAGTACTTTTTATATTTTTGCATCACTATGGCAAAACAAGAAGATTTATTTAAGAATGTGGTTTCGCACGCAAAAGAGTACGGATTTATTTTTCCGTCAAGCGAAGTTTACGACGGATTAAGTGCTGTCTATGATTATGCACAAAATGGTGTCGAATTAAAAAAGAATATCCGTGAATATTGGTGGAAATCAATGGTTCAGATGAATGAAAATATTGTCGGCCTTGATGCTGCAATATTGATGCATCCAACAACCTGGAAAGCTTCGGGCCACGTTGATGCCTTCAATGATCCGTTAATTGACAATAAAGATTCGAAAAAAAGATATAGAGCTGACGTTTTGGTTGAAGATTATGCTGAAAAGTTAAACCAGAAAGCTCAAAAAGAAATCGAAAAAGCAAAAGCTCGTTTTGGAGATGCTTTTAATGAAGAAGAATTTATTACAACCAACGCACGTGTTGTGGAATATCTTGCAAAAAACAGAGAAATTCTTACCAGACTTGCAAAAGGGATGAGTGAAGATCTTCAGGATGTAAAAGCTTTAATCGAAGAATTGGAGATTGCTGATCCTGAAACGGGTTCTAAAAACTGGACAGATGTTAAGCAATTCAACTTAATGTTCGGAACAAAACTTGGAGCTTCTGCAGATTCTGCAATGGATTTATATTTACGTCCGGAAACGGCGCAGGGTATTTTTGTGAACTTCTTAAATGTTCAGAAATCAGGTCGTATGAAAGTTCCTTTTGGAATTGCTCAAACGGGTAAAGCGTTTAGAAATGAAATTGTTGCAAGACAATTCATTTTCCGTATGCGTGAATTTGAACAAATGGAAATGCAGTTTTTTGTACGTCCGGGAGAAGAAATGCAATGGTACCACCACTGGAAAGAAGCACGTTTGAAGTGGCACTTATCTTTAGGATTAGGAAAAGAAAATTACCGTTTTCATGATCACGAAAAATTAGCGCACTATGCAAATGCTGCTGCAGATATTGAATTCAACTTCCCATTCGGTTTCAAAGAATTAGAAGGAATTCACTCTCGTACAGATTTTGACTTAAAAGCACACGAACAATATTCAGGAAGAAAATTACAATATTTTGATCCTGAATTAAACGAAAACTATGTGCCTTATGTAGTGGAAACTTCTGTAGGTTTAGACCGTATGTTCTTAGCTGTTTTTGCTACTTCTTTACAAGAAGAAACATTAGAAGATGGTTCTACAAGAACAGTCTTAAAATTGCCTGCAGTTTTAGCGCCAACAAAAGCGACAATCCTTCCATTAGTTAAAAAAGATGGTTTACCTGAAGTTGCAAAGAAAATCATCGAAGATTTGAAATGGGACTTTAATGTAGCTTATGATGAAAAAGATGCAGTAGGACGTCGCTACAGAAGAGCTGATGCTCTTGGAACGCCATTCTGTATTACTGTAGATCATCAGACTCTTGAAGACGAAACAGTAACAATTCGTCACAGAGATACAATGAAACAGGATCGTGTGAAAATTTCTGAATTAAGAGATATCATCGAGAATGAAGTTTCTATGAAAAACTGGTTAATGAAAATGTAATTTTTTCAAATACTACATAATAATAAATCCCAAATTCCATCTTCGGAGTTTGGGATTTTTTTTGTTTTAAAAATTTGTGGAATATCAAAATTTTAACAATTGTTTATAATCTATTAACAATGAAATGTTTGGCATTCTAAAAATGTTTAATTTTAGTGAATCGTGAAAAAATTAAGAGATTCATAAGAAAACTAATCAAATAGTTTCTTAGATTTCATGGAAAATTAAGACAAACTTATCTTGAAAAAGTATTCGTATATTATCATTGATGATAATGCTGAGAGTATTCTGGAAACCAAAACCATTGCAGAAGGTTTTCCGGAATTAACTTTTTTGGCATCAGCTACGAATTACCAACACGCATTACAATTGGTTTTGCAGTACAAACCTTCACTTATTTTTTTAGAAATAGATCCACAAGATTTATCGAGTGATTTATCTCTTTATTTTATTAACGAATTATATCGCTATTTATTAGTTATACCAAAAATAGTCATTACTTCATTAAAAAAAGAAGCAGCCTACGAAGCTATTCAATACGGGGTTTTTGATTATTTACTCAAGCCTGTTTCGCAAATTGACTTACTCAAAACAGTATTAAAGTTAGACAAACATACTTTGGAGACAGAATCCCTAAAAATAAAAAACGAAATAAATTCTGTTATTCCGGTTCTACAGGCTTCTCAGATTATAGAAAAACCACTTACAATTTGCATTAAATCGTATGGAGATTATCGCTATCTAAATGCTGCAGACATTGCTTATTTTCAGGCAGACAATAACTCGACAGATATTTATCTCAATACCGGCGAAATGGTAACAGCTTTTAAAACGCTTAAACATTTTGAAAATGTGCTGACATATCCTTTTTTCAGAATTCATAACAGTTATATAATCAATAAAAATTATATCGCCCGTATTCACAGTGGAAATTCTATCTGTTATATCAAAAACTCAAATAAAAAAATCCCTTTTTCTAAGACCTATAAATCAAATATTGACCTAATAATAAC
>SEBM01000106.1 GCA_004296145.1 Flavobacterium sp. | reverse complement strand
TTAATCAATTAAATATCATGGAAAATGTAAAAAGTTTAAATAAATGGGCAAATGCGCACACTTATTTACCAGTAGATTTAGTACGTATTGTATTAGGTGTTTTTTTATTTATGAAAGGTGTTTATTTTGTAACCAACGCTCAGTATCTGCACGATTTAATCTCACCGATAGATCAGTTTGGAGGCGGCATGTTTTTATTACATTACATTGCGCCGGCACACATGATTGGAGGAATTATGATTTTCTTCGGATTACTAACCCGATGGGCTATCGCAGCACAATTACCAATACTCTTTGGAGCAGTCCTTGTCAACTCAATGGGACATATGCATTCTGAAAACTTAATAGTAGCAATAGTAGTATTACTAATTTGTATTTTCTTCTTATTTTACGGAGGAGGAAAACATTCCGCTGATTATTATTTCAAAATGCAACAATAACATTGTTTTATCCTCAACTGGATCAAAAAACTATTGAGGATAAAATAATAACATCCTTTTTTAGCGTTAATTAATTCTATAAAATTTCTTTAATTGTCTTTTATGAATTAAATTCGCCGCCATGAACTGGATTCGCAAAACTGTTATTTTTGTTTCATTTTTGATTATAGCTTTCTTCACTGCACAAGCGGATAGTATTGCTATAGAAAAAACTGAAACTCAAAAAACAGACACAACATTCACTGTTGAAGTTCCCAATTCGCAAGCTTTTATACAACCTCAGGCAAGTTATCAGTTTCCTGCCAATGTCAAAACCAGCTATCCTAATTTAGCAAAATGGTTTGACTCTATTTTGCTCATAGCCCCGGGGCACAAAGTTGTAAAATCAGTATCTAATTTTGCCAGTCAGCATTTAAACCAGAGCAAAAAGGTTTTACTGATGCTCTATCCTTTCCATTATTTTTGGTAATTAATTTTTTGAAAATTTAGTCGAAAGAAATCTTTCTTTCAAAATTGAGTTGTTTTCATACCGAAAACGGCTTCTCATTTCATTTAATTAATTTAAAAAAACAATATGGATACAAGTGTAACTATAATTGGTATCGTGATTGCGATCATGGTAGCCATCCCTGTATATTTTTCTGCAAGGACAACTGCAGTTAACAAGAAAAAAATTCTGGATATCAAAAAAAGATTTAATCCAAATCATCCCGAAAATTTTGATCTCACAGAATCTCAAAACAATAAAACCCTTACAATAGATCATAAAAACAGAAAATTCATTTTGATGAATTTCAATCCGAATCAACAGGAATCTACATATGTAGATTTAAGCACAATGTCTTCCTGCAAATTGATTCCAACGACTGACGCACATTCTAATACAATTATAAAAATTGATTTTGAGTTTCATGAAAAAGAAACTTCAAAAAAAATCGTTATTCCTTTTTATGATTTTGACGACGACCGTATTAAACAAATAAGTGTTTATCAAGATCATGAATTTGCAAAAAAATGGCTTAAAATCATTCAGGATTCTATTTAATGTTAGTTATTTAATTCACCCAAAGAGACTCAATTGAGTCTCTTTTTTTATAGAAATAATATGACAATTATCATTTTATCTCCAGCTGCAAGTAATTAATTTTGATTAATCCAAAATGCAGTTTTATGAAAATCTCCCTCACTCAGAAATACAATGTTCCAGGTCCACGATACACAAGTTATCCAACTGTTCCGTACTGGAATGAGGCCAATTTTACAGAACAAAAATGGATTGAATCTTTTCAAAAATCTTTTGCAGAAAGTAATTCCCAAAACGGAATTAGCTTATACATTCACTTACCTTTTTGCGAAAGTATGTGTACCTTTTGTGGTTGTAACAAAAGAATCACAAAAAATCATTCGGTTGAAGAAACTTATATAAAAGCACTTTTAAAAGAATGGAGTTTGTATTGTAAACTGCTTCCTGAAAAACCGAGCATAAAAGAAATCCATTTGGGTGGAGGAACACCAACTTTTTTCTCTGTAAATAATCTCGAACAACTTATAAATGGAATTTTTAGTTATGCAAATAAAGCAAAAGACTATGAATTTAGTTTCGAAGGCCATCCAAACAATACTACTTATGAACAGCTTAAAAAACTATATGATTTAGGCTTTCGTAGGGTTAGTTTTGGCGTTCAGGATTATGCAGAGAAAGTTCAGAAAGCCATACACAGGATTCAGCCATTTCATAATGTGGCAAAAGTTACTTTTTGGGCAAAAGAAATTGGTTATACTTCTATAGGCCACGATTTAATATTTGGTTTGCCTTTTCAAAATATTGAAAACATTGTTGATACGGTCGAAAAAACAAATTCTTTAAAACCAGACCGATTGGCTTTTTACAGTTACGCGCATGTGCCGTGGATAAAAGGAAACGGACAACGCGGTTTTGACGATGAAAATTTACCGAAAGATGCCGAAAAAAGAAAACTATACGAAATTGGAAAACAATTGCTTTCTAAAAATGGCTACCATGAAATTGGAATGGATCATTTTGCTTTAACTTCTGATAGTTTATATAAAGCGGCAGACAACAAAAACCTGCACAGAAATTTTATGGGTTATAGTGCTTCAAAAACACAATTAATGATTGGTTTGGGAGTTTCATCTATTAGTGACAGTTGGTATAGTTTTGCCCAAAACACCAAAAATCTGGAAGATTATTATCAATTACTTGAATGGGATAAATTACCGGTTGTCAAAGGTCATATTCTTAATAACGAAGATCTTATTATAAGAAAACATATTCTCAATCTTACCTGCGAATTTGAAACTTCCTGGACTAGTGAAAATTTATATTTTAACGAACTTCAGGATGTTTTATCTGATTTAGAAGAAATTGAAAAAGATAATTTAATTATTATTGAAGAAAATAAAATTACGATCACAGAAGCCGGAAAACCTTTTGTACGTAACATTTGTATGGCTTTTGATTTGCATCTAAAAAGAAAATCACCGGAAACAAATTTGTTTTCGATGACTGTTTAAGTTTAATGACAATTTGGTGTTTGCTGAACAATCAAACTCATATTAGAAGGAGAAACATATTGAATATCGAGACCTAAACCTCTTAAGATAAATAAAACACCTATAATCACAGCAAAATAAGGAATCGCCTTTTGGATTTTATTTCTAAAAGGCATTTTTATTAATGAGTTGACATACACAACTATAGTCATTAATGGCACTGTTCCTAATCCGAATAAAAGCATATATAAAACTCCAAAACCGGCACTTTGCATCGCAATTGCACCAAACAAAGCAACATAAACCATTCCGCAGGGCAAAAATCCATTTAGTAAACCAATTGTAAAAATAGACTTGTAACTTCTGTTCTTAAACTGGCTTCCAAGAGTTGATTTGATTTGCGAAATAATTTTAAAAATCGGTTTAGAAAAGTTATACTTCGCGAATATTTTCTCCGGAGTTAAAGCAACAACAATCATCGCTATACCAATAAATATCGATATTTTTTGCTGTATTCCGGCCAGAAAAAATCCTCTTCCCAACAAACCGAAAATCAAACCAATTGTCGCATAAGCAGAAAGTCTCCCTAAATGATAAGTTACAATCTGAGTTACTTTTTTTGCTTCGTTTTTGTGGTCTACAGGCAGCATCATGGCAATGGGTCCACACATTCCAATACAATGTAAACTACTAATAAGACCTAATATAAGAGCTGAATAAAGCATATCAGTTTAATTTACATAAATTACTTCTTTGGTCAGGTACTTTTTTCCTTCGTACTGCCATTCCATATTTACATCCCAACGTCCTTTTACCAATTTATTTTGTGGAATAATTAAAGATGAATTGGTTAAGCCAATCTGGGTTTCAAAATCAAACTTTTTGTTTGATGGTCGGTACAGTAACACATTTCCTTTAATTTTATCACTTTCAAATGTTACAGGAAAAACTATTTTTATTCCTTTGGCATTGTTATAAGAAATTTGCGGTTTATGCTGTAAATCATGTGCGTTCTGAATGCGTGCCATTTCTTCCTGAAAATGCGAATCGTGCTTGTAATATTCTTCGACAACCAAATCATTATCGTATTTACTATTCGATTGCACTTCAAAAACAAAATATAAAATAAAGGTCATAAACAATGCAAATGCTATGACAATTCCTGTTCCCCAATTGATTTTCATAATGTTCTTTTTTAGTTAAAACTTCTTGGTCCTAAAAAGTTTGTTGTGGTAGTTTCAATCAGATTTTTTCCGTTATAAATTCCAATTTTCACTTTAGTTTTATCACTTTCCAGCAATGCCTGATCTATTTCTATAAATAAAGTTCCTTGTGAGATTCCTTCCTTAATAACTTTAAAATGAGTATTACCTACATTTTTAATACTTCCTTTTTGATCGATTAATTCAAAATGTATATCCTGAAAATCTTTCATTGTTTTATTGACAATTTTATAAGTATATACATTACTGATTTTATCTCCTTTATGTTGAAAAAGCTGTCCCGGCAATCGCAAGACAATAGCCTGAACATCGTTTCTTAAAAATAACATTCCGACAAAAACACTTAATAAAATAAACAGAACTGCTGTGTAGCCTTTCATTCTGGCAGTAAACTTAAAAGGTGCTTTTTTCTCGATTTCGTCTTCAGAAGCATAACGTATAAGGCCTCTTGGCAAACCTACAGAATCCATTATATGGTCACATTCGTCAATGCACGCGGTACAGTTTGTACATTCTAACTGTGTTCCGTTTCTAATGTCAATTCCCATCGGACAAACATGTACACATTGATGACAATCGATACAATCACCTTTTCCTGATAAAGTCCTGTCTTCCTTTTTACTAAATTTTGCGCGTCCTAATTCTTTTTCTCCACGAACAAAATCATAAGCAACATTGATGGATTTATTATCTAAAAGAACACCTTGTAAACGTCCGTAAGGACAGGCAATAATACAAACCTGCTCACGAAACCATACAAAGACAAAGTAAAAAACGCCTGTAAAAATTAATAACGAAATAAAATTACTTGATTGTGCAATTGGTCCTTCTTCAATCATTAAGAACAATTGATCACTTCCAACCAAATAAGCTAAGAAGACATTGGCAATACCAAAAGAAATCAGGAAAAATATAATCCATTTCAGAACTCTTTTTCTAATCTTTTCAGAATTCCATTCCTGCTTAGACAATCGCAGCTGAGAACCGCGATCACCGTCGATCCAGTATTCTATTCGACGGAAAACCATTTCTAAAAATATAGTCTGGGGGCAAATCCATCCACAAAAAATTCTTCCAAAAACAACTGTGAACAATATGATAAAAACAACTCCTACGAGCATTGATATCACAAAAAGATAAAAGTCCTGGGGCCAAAAAGGAAATCCAAAAATATTAAATCGACGTTCGAGAATATTGAACATCATAAATTGATTTCCGTTGACTTTTATAAATGGATTTGCGACCAGAATAGCCAGTAATACATAACTGACCAGCTTTCTATAATTATAAAATTTACCAGACGGTTTCTTTGGAAAAATAAATTTCCTTTTACCACCTTCATCAATTGTTCCGATGGTATCTCTAAATGCTTCGTCTGGTAAATTTGACATGATATGGTATTATTGGTATTATTTTACTTGTGTACTATCTGCACCTTTTTTTGCTGCAGCATCATTTTTTGGAGCGCTTTCATCTACCCAAATCTCACCATCCGGTGCTTTTGGATCTTTTGGATTGCTGCCTTGTAATGACAAAATATAACTTGCTACTTTCTGAATTTCTTTTGGTTTTAAAGTTCCTTTCCAGGAAATCATTCCTTTACCGTCTCGTCCTCCATTAGTAATTGTGTGGAATAAGTTTTTAATTCCTCCGCCTAAAATCCAGTGATCGTCTGTTAAATTTGGTCCGATTTGTCCCCCGGCATCCGCACGGTGACAGGCAGCACAGTTTGTTGTAAAGATTTCTTTCCCTGCTGCCAAATCGGCTTCATCTGTTAATAGAACAACTGTTTTTTCATCCATTAAATCTGGTGCCGTTTTTAGATATTCTTCAACATCTGTTTTTGCCTGAGCCATTTCCATTTTTAGCTCAGTTTCCTGATCATTTCCGCCAAACAATTCATATCTAGCAACATAAATAACTCCAAAAATGATACAGATATAGAATAAATACACCCACCAAGGCGGCAGATTATTATCAAGTTCTTTAATTCCATCATAATCATGATCCATAAGCAAATCACCTTCTCTTTCTATAGGCTGCGTTTTGGTCAGTTTCTGCATTAGATTTTTGTACCATTCGCTTTCATTAAAACTTAAACTGTTTTCATGTTCTAATTTAGCTTTTTCTTCTGGCGACATTAATTGATACATCACACGGTTTACGGCGTTTAATGTAATTTCTATTGCTATTAAAACGAATAAAAAGACAACTAAAAAAACTGCTAACATTGGGTATTTTACAAATGCAGGTCTGTCACCTGAATCAATAAAGTATTCCATTAAAGCGAAGACAATGAAGAAAATCACTGGGACTCTCAGATATACTGGAAAAAACTTTTTCATATTAATTATCTTTTGAAGTTATAATAAGCCCTTCTTCCAAAGGAATTTCGCTCATTTCTCTAATCTTGTCTTTTTTATACGAAAACACCCAAAAGGCTAATCCTACAAAGAAAAAAAAGAATATAAGGAGAGAAAGTATCGGGTAAATTTCTATACCCGATATCGTTTCCATATTGTGTTTAATTTGTTCGAACATAATGCTGACTATTTAGTTTCTTTAACTTTTATATCTGTTCCAAGTCTCTGGATATAAGCAATTAATGCAACGATTTCTCTTTCATTCATCGGAATGAATTTTTCACCTTTTGCTACTGCTTTTTTTCTGCTGTCCTCATAACTTTTTACAAAATCAGGATCATTTTCTAAACTTTTTTCTATTGCAATTGCCTGCGTTCTTAAAGTTTTTTGTGCATTTGAAACATCAGCATCTGTGTAAGGAACTCCAAGTGAAACCATTGCTTTCATTTTAGTTTCTATTAATGAAGTGTCCATTGGTTTATTATCAAATAACCATTTATATCCTGGCATAATTGAACCTGCAGAAATACTCTGCGGACTCCAGAAGTGATTAAAGTGCCAGTTGTCATTATACTTCCCTCCGACTCTTAATAAATCCGGACCTGTACGTTTTGATCCCCAAAGGAATGGGTGATCGTACACAAATTCACCTGCTTTTGATTGCGGTCCATAACGTTCAACTTCACTTCTAAACGGACGTACTGATTGTGAGTGACAGCCTACACAACCTTCACGAATGTATAAATCACGACCTTCTAATTCTAAAGGTGTATAAGGTTTTACACTGCTAATAGTCGGAATGTTTGATTTTACCATAATTGTTGGTACAATCTGAATAACGCCTCCGATCAAAATCGCAATTGTAGCCAGAATTGTTAATTGAATTGGTTTTCTTTCTAACCAGGAGTGGAATTTTTCTCCTCTTACTCTGTTACTGCTGATTCTTTGTAATGCAGGAGCTTGTGCTAATTCATCTTCGATTGTTTCACCAACTTTTACCGTCATGATGATATTGTAAACCAACGTCAGCATACCTACAAGATATAAAGAACCACCAATAGCTCTCATCCAATACATTGGCATAATCTGCGTAACTGTCTCAAGGAAATTTCCGTATGTTAAAGTTCCGTCCGGATTAAATTGTTTCCACATTGAAGCCTGAAGAAAACCGGCTACATATAATGGCACTGTGTATAATATAATTCCTAAAGTTCCGATCCAGAAATGGAAATTGGCTAATTTTTTAGAAAATAAATTGCTTTTTGTCATTCTTGGAATCAACCAGTAAATAATACCAAATGACATAAATCCGTTCCATGCAAGAGCTCCAACGTGCACGTGTGCAACGATCCAGTCTGTATAGTGTGCGATAGCATTTACATTTTTAAGTGACAACATTGGTCCTTCAAAAGTTGCCATTCCGTATCCGGTAATGGCTACTACGAAGAATTTTAAAACAGGTTCTTCACGAACTTTGTCCCACGCACCTCTTAAAGTCAAAAGTCCGTTGATCATACCTCCCCAGGATGGGGCGATAAGCATTACAGAAAATGCTACACCTAGATTCTGCGCCCAGTTTGGCAAAGCTGAATATAATAAGTGGTGTGGTCCTGCCCAGATGTAAATAAAAATTAAAGACCAAAAGTGAATGATAGACAAACGATAAGAGTAAACTGGTCTGTTGGCTATTTTTGGAACAAAATAATACATTAAACCTAAAAATGGAGTCGTCAGGAAAAATGCCACAGCATTATGCCCGTACCACCATTGTACCAAAGCATCTTGTACACCTGCGTAAACAGAATAACTTTTTAGTGCAGAAACAGGAATTTCGATATTATTAAAAATATGCAATACTGCAACGGTTACAAATGTTGCCAGATAAAACCATATTGCTACATATAAATGGCGTTCTCTACGACGTAACATTGTACCAATCATGTTGATCCCCATTACAACCCAAATTAATGCAATTGCAATATCTATAGGCCATTCCAGTTCGGCATATTCTTTTGATGATGTATAACCTAAAGGCAAAGTAATCGCTGCCGCCACAATAATAAGCTGCCAGCCCCAGAAGTGAAGGTTACTTAAAAAATCACTGAACATTCTGGCTTTTAGCAATCTTTGCATTGAGTAATACATACCCGCAAAAAAAGCGTTACCTACAAAGGCAAAAATTACTGCATTGGTGTGCAACGGCCTTAACCGGCCATAACTTAGCCACGAGATCCCATCTGTGATGTTGGGAAAAAGGTACATAACCGCCAGGGTCAGTCCCACTAACATACCCAC
Source organism: Flavobacterium sp. (assembly GCA_004296145.1). Classification (GTDB taxonomy): domain Bacteria; phylum Bacteroidota; class Bacteroidia; order Flavobacteriales; family Flavobacteriaceae; genus Flavobacterium. Next base: position 1,148 of record SEBM01000106.1, on the reverse strand, counting down.
GACCCCAAAAAGGATGGTGGCGTAAATGAACTTTTTTACAATTTTGTTGTCGTAATAAAACTGTTCCATTTCCATAATTATACTTGTTTTTCTTCTGTTTTTGATTTATTGTCTTGAGAGGTAAATTTGGTTTCATCGTCAAAAAGCATTCTGACTGAAGGCGTATAATCATCATCATACTGTCCTGATTTTACAGCAATAATGAAGGCAATAAAGAAACCTATTGCAACGAAAATACTAACTGAGATTAATAGATAAATGACACTCATACCCTTAATTTATGTTAACAAAATTATTAGGTTACAGGCGAATAAAACATGATAATTATCATGATAGAGAAGAATGATAAAATTAAAAAAAAAATCTTAAAAAGTCTGATACTTAAGACTATAAATCTCTCTTACTGAAATAGTTAGACATCAACGTAACAAAACTTACAATAGTTATCGTACTCAAAGGCATAATAATAGCAGCAACCAGAGGAAGAAGGTTTCCTGAGACTGCAAATGAAAGTCCAATAACGTTGTACAGCAATGACAAAGCAAAACTCATTTTGATAATAAAAATCGCTTTGTGAGATAATTTTAAAAAATAACTGAGATGCGAAAATTCGCCTGCATCCAAAATAGCATCACAAGCCGGAGAGAAAACATTGACATTTTCCGAGATGGAGATACCCACGTTGCTTTGTGCTAATGCTCCGGCATCATTTAAACCATCTCCGACCATCATTACATTTTGACCTTTTTCCTGAAGTTTCTTTATGAAATCAAGTTTCTGTTCTGGTTTCTGATTAAATATCAGCTCTGTTCCTTTTGGCAAAATGGCTTCTAAATTTTCCCTTTCGCCATCATTATCTCCTGAAAGCACTTTTATTTGATAGTCTTTACTTAGCGAGATAAATAGCTTTTCTAAGCCTTCTCTATATTGATTTTCAAATACAAATTTTCCGTAATAAACAGCATCTATTTTTATATGAAGCGATGTTTTTTCAATTTCTAAATCTAAAATCGGGCTTTCAACAAATTTTCCGGAACCCATTTTAATTTCTTTGTTTTCGGCGAAAGCCAAAATTCCTTTTCCGGTTATTTCTTGAAAATTATCAATTTTTATTTTCTTCGTTTCTGGCAAAAAATCATACAGCATAC
>SEBM01000105.1 GCA_004296145.1 Flavobacterium sp. | reverse complement strand
GCTATACCGACGATAATAACGGCGGCGGCTGCAACGCGTCGCAGGGTGAAAGGAACAACCGGCGTACGATGTTTCTCAGCACCTGCAGATTGAATCGGATTGTCAGCAGGCATTTTGTTGCTGCCTTCCTCAGTTATAACAACCTCATCCAGTTCATCAGATATTTTGCTCCACAAACCAGCAGGTACCGGAGTTTCGGAATTTGCGATCTTTTCGGCCAATACCGAATCATTTGCACTGTATTCAACATCGAGTCTTGACGCAATACCTGCCCAAACCTCTACGGGAGGCTGAACTTCGTATTGAGAGAACCGATATTGTAGCTTGCTCGACATATTCTGTTTTAACGGGTATAACTTTTTTTTGTGTCACTAAGATATTGCGCAACCTTCTTTTGAAGTATTCCTTTTGCGCGGGCGAGCTGCGACTTGCTCGTGCCCTCACTGATGCCAAGCAACTCACCAATTTCCTTATGTGAATATCCTTCGATCACATAAAGATTGAAAACGGTTTTATAGCCGGGCGACAGTTCCTGCACCAGTTTCATTATATCTTTCTCAGCAAGGCTATCAAGTGCGTTGATGTCTCCATCTTCGATCGTGCCTTCCTCTTTTTCACTGACTGTTGCCAGTTTTGCTGATTTTCTTCTGAAGTGCTCGATGGAAGTGTTTACGAAAACTCTTCTCATCCATCCCTCAAATGAGCCTTCTGCCCGAAACCTGTGCAGATTCCGGAACACCTTGATAAATCCTTCCTGCAGAAGATCCTGTGCATCATCGGCATTATTTGCATAACGCAGACAAACGGAATACATTTTTGGGGAGAACCTTTTATAAAGCTCTTCCTGTATCCGGCGGTCGCCTTCCACTGAACCTCTTATCAAGTCGGCTTCAGTATAATTATGGTTGTCTGGCTGGTTCAAAATATTTTACTGCATCCGTCGGACAGAACCGGATCAGCGTTATTTTCATTTGGTCCTTAAAAATGCTATGAGCTGATCAGCTGCCTTGCGACGGTGACTATACTCATTTTTCTCATCGACGCTCATCTCCGCGAAAGTACGTTTACTTCCTGAAGGCAGAAACACGGGATCATATCCAAAACCGCCATTTCCTGTCTTGTTTAAAGTGATATTTCCTTTTACAATTCCCGTAAAAAGATGTTGTTCTCCGTTTAAGTTCAACGCAATAACGGTCTTGAACTGTGCACTGCGATCTGATTTGTCTGCCAGAGCATTCAGAAGTTTATTCATATTATCATCGGCATTGCGCTGTTCGCCCGCATAACGTGCAGAATAGACACCCGGTTCTCCGTTTAAAGCCGTAACTTCCAGTCCTGTATCATCGGCAAAACAATCATAACCATATTTTTGGGTTACATAATCTGCTTTTAGGATTGCATTTCCTTCAATTGTGTCAGCAGTTTCGGGAATTTCTTCGTGGCATCCAATATCTTCTAAACTTAATAATTGAATGGATCCGTTTAGAATACTTTGAATTTCTTTGATCTTATTTTTGTTATTTGAAGCAAAAACCAGTTTCATAAATCGTATATTTAGGTGAGTAAGTCTATAATTTCTAACACAAATTTAGAATTCTTATATTTGATATAATACCTTAAAATAAAAATAAATGCAGTTATCTGTTTTATATAAAAAAATAATGCCGTTTGTTAAACCATACAAAAAAATGGTTATTGCAACTTTACTACTTACATTTTTGGGTTCTTTTGCAGCTCAGGTAAATGCCTTAATATTAAAATATACTGTTGATACAATTAATAATCTGATGGTTGCCCACGAACCTCTATCAAAAGGGTTTCATTTGTTAGGATTAATAAGTATTGTTTTGCTGTCTAAAGAATTAATCAATTCGGTTGTACAGTTTGGACAAAAATTTTATGGAGAGAAACTACGAATTTTTATAACAAGAGATATTTCTCAGACAATAGTCGAAAAAATTCTAAGCTACAGAATGGAGTTTTATACTTCGGATGAAAATGAAAGCGGTAAACTTCAAACCCGAATCGATTTAGGAATAAGCAGTTTGACAAGATTGGTTCAGAATTTTTTTATTGACATTCTGCCTTTGTTTGCCAATGCTTTTGTGGCTTTGGTTATTATGTTTTATGCTAATGTGTATGTCGGTTTGGTGAGTTTATGTATTATTCCTATTTATTTTTATATCAGCCAGTTGCAGGCAACAAAACTAAGTGGTTTCAGAAGAAGAATGCGTAATTATCGTGAGACCAAAAATAACGGAATTATAAGTTTAATTGAATCTATAACGGTTATCAAGTCTTTTGTTCGTGAACCTACAGAAGCAGATCGCCATCAGAAAATTCAATATGAAATGACCGAAAATCAATTGGAAACAAGAAAAACCAGTTTTATTTTTGAAAGTATAAAAAGTTTTGTCGAACAGATTGGAGTTGTAATTATCATCATATTGACCGCTTATTTTGTTTTGAATAATCAAATGACGATTGGTGCCATAATGTTTCATATTATGTTGTTTAACAATGTTTCTTCTCCAATAAGACAATTGCACCGTATTTATGATGAAGTAAATGATGCTTTAATTTATTCTGAAGGTTTTTTTGATATTCTGGAGTCAGATCAGGAAATTGAAACTACAGGAAGTTTTATTCCTGAAAAAATAACAGGATTAATAGAAGTTAAAAATGTAGATTTTATTTATCCAAACGGAACCCAGGCACTTTATGATATTAATTTTACTGTAAAACCAAACGAAACAACCGCTTTGGTCGGCCTGAGCGGCGCGGGGAAAAGTACCGTCATTAATTTATTAGATAAATTTTACCTGCCTTCTTCGGGTAAGATTTTTTTGGATGGTGTTGATTTGGTAGATTATAACACAGATTTTCTTCGTCAGAATATTGGATTGGTTTTGCAGAAAAACCACATATTTAAAGGCACAATTGCTGATAATATTTTATATGGAAAACCAGATGCTTCAAAAGAAGAAATTATAGAAGCAGCAAAAAAAGCTTATATACACGAACAGGTGATCCAGTTGCCAAGTGGTTATGATTCTGATGCACATTTGCTCTCCGGCGGACAACAACAGCGAATTGCAATCGCAAGATTGTTTTTAAAAAATCCGCCAATTATTTTCTTGGATGAACCAACGGCAAGTTTAGACGCAATAGCCACAGAACAGATCAAAAAATCACTCGATGCAATAAAAAAAGACAGAACAGTAATTATAATATCACACAGTATTTCTCAAATTATTGATTCGGCAAATATTATCGTTCTTGAAAAAGGAAGATGTGTAGAAAAAGGAACACACGATGAATTGTACGATAATAAAGGTGCTTATTATCAAATTTTTATGGCAATGGCAAATAGTTTAAATATTGAAAAAATTACTCAGACTTTTGATTAAGATAACTCAAAGCCATCTTTTCTATTATAAAAGCAATTCCAGCCCCAAAAGTATACGCCAAAAGATCACTCCATAAAAACCCCTGTCCGAGAACATATCTTCCAAAAAGTGTTTTTCTAAGTGCAACAATCCATTCTGCCTGATAGAGTTGTAAAAGCTCAATGCTGTAACAAGTGAACAGGGAAATGATTAAAATGTTCGAAGCTTTTTTATGGATGAAAATGATTCTGATCAATATATACATCATTTCTGCATACAGCAAATCCCCAAAATACAAAGGAATTACGGCAATTTTTCTGGAGAGAATTCCAAGAAAAATTACTAAAACAAATAAGAAGGAATAATAGATTCTGGATTTGCTCAATTTAATGTTGTGGCTTTTTAATTGTAAAACAAAGATAAAAAAAGAGTGCAAAATTGTACAGATTTGGTATATCCAAAAGACGAAACACTTTGTGTCAAAATCAGGAAGCTATTTTTTTTATAAATTTAGCATTCAAAAAACTTTTACTATGCCTTTCAAACCAAAAAACATTTTATCCGTTGCATTATTAATTTTTGTAACAGCTTGTTATTCACAGAAAAAAAGCGATACAAAATCATTCGATATAAAGAAACAGCTTGAATATTGTGCAGAACAAGCGTCAAAAACATTACAAGTAATTCCTAACGACGGAACTTCTCCAAGAACAGTTCCTAGCGGAAGTAAAGAATGGAAATTTGTAAATTATAAAGACTGGACAAGTGGTTTCTGGCCTGGAGAATTATGGTATTTGTATGAAGCGACCAACGATAAAAAATGGGAAAAAGAAGCCGATAAATTCAGTCGTTTTCTAACTCCTTTATCGGTAACAAAAGCGGCAGACCACGATTTAGGATTTCAGGTTTTTAATAGTTTCGGAAACGGTTACCGTCTGACTAAAAATAAGGAATACAAAGAGATAATCCTGAAAACTGCCGATACGCTGGCAACATTATTTAATCCAAAAGTAGGAACAATCCAGTCGTGGCCTCATAATAAAATGGGTGGTCATAACACTATCATAGATAATATGATGAATTTGGAATTGTTGTTTTGGGCATCAAAAAATGGAGGAAACAAAAAACTGTACGATATCGCTGTAAAACATGCCGAAACTACAATGGCAAATCATTTTAGACCAGATAATACATCCTATCATGTTATAATTTATGATTTTGAAACCGGAAAGAAAATAAAAGGACAAACCGCTCAGGGTTTTAGCGATGAAAGTATGTGGGCGAGAGGTCAGGCTTGGGCAATTTACGGTTTTACGATGGTATACAGAGAAACAAAAGATCCGAAATTTTTAGCATTTGCGCACAAACTTACCCGAGTATATCTGGATAAATTAACGACAGAAGATTTAATTCCGTATTGGGATTTTAATGCGCCTGATATTCCAAATGCGCCAAGAGATGCTTCTGCAGCTGCAATTGTGTCTTCTGCACTTATAGAATTGAGTTCTTACACAAAAGACAAAACATTAAAAAACGAATACCAGACAAAAGCAAAAAAAATGATTGTTTCGCTTTCTGATCACTATCAGAGTCACGATGTAAATTCTGCTTTTTTATTGCATGCAACCGGACATAAACCTGCTGGAAGTGAGATAGATTGTTCGATAAATTATGCAGATTATTACTATTTAGAAGCACTTTTGAGACTTCAGAAATTAAAATAATTTTCTACTAAAAAATGCTCTTTAGAACAAAGAGCATTTTTTATTTAAAAAACCTAATAATTAGCTTTCATTTCATAATAAATACAGTTGAAAATTCCTGCAAAATATAATGATTTTGTTTTGGTTAAGTAACTTTTAATCAAATGGTTAGTGGTTAGTCATTCTCTTAAAAAGTATAGGAAATGATACAAAAATAACTTATGTTTGAGGTAACAAAATCTATTAACCGAAACCAAAAACAAAAACCTATGAGAAAAAATTACACTAAAATTGTATTGATTATCGTCGTACAGCTTTTATTGATAAGCTGTCAGAACACGAAACAAAAAATCCAGAAACATGTAAATCTCTACAATAGTTCTGCTGCACAATTAAAAGGTAAAGACATTACCGGTACAACAGCTAAGGGATTCTTGTCAGCCAGCAAAATTGAAATCAGAATTTTGACTGATTTAGAGCAAAACGAAGAAAATAAGCTTTCTACTACTCAAAGATTTCCCGGGATATTATCAGAAATGATTAAAAATGATCAGATATCCAGACAATTAATAGAAGATGGTGTTGCTTTTGATGTTTATTTTTTAGCCAATAACAACACAATTTTTGCACAACAATATATTGATAAAGAAGAATTGGCCGTTTTAGAAAGTACAAACACTTCACAACACGGCAAAGAAACTGCAAAACTTTAATTCAAAACAGCAGTATAATTCTTTTAATAGCAGATACGAATTAGTAAAAAACAGCCTCTTTAATATTTATAAAAGAGGCTGTTTTCTTTTCGTTAAGAAAAATAATTATTTTGTTTTACTGCTCTCAATAAATTATGTTTGATGCGAAATTCTACTTAATAAAACCAAAACTATGATTAAAAAAATTACCCAAATCTCTTTTACAATTGCTATCGCACTCTTTTTAGTAAGTTGTAAAAATACCAAACAAAAAATGCAGGATTATGTTAATTCTTATAACAATTCTACTTCCTTACTGCAGGATAATATGATTACCCATACAAGTGCAAAAGCATTTTTACAGGATAATAAAATTGAAATAAGACTTGATACCAATTTAGAACCGGGTCAGGAAAACCGATCAATTTATAAAGATTTGTTTCCTGCTTTTCTTGGCGAAACAATGAGAAAAGATCAGGCATCTGTAGAACTTATTAATGAAGGTGTGACATTTGAAATCTATTTACTGGCTAACAACAGTACTGTCATAGCTGACTTAAAAATTGATAAGAGAGAATTAAAAAACCTGATGGCGAAAAGCAATGCTACTGATAAAAAAGTAGATACAGACTCTGGACCTGAAAGTGAAATGAAGCAGATGCTGGCTTTAATGAATCAAAATATGCCAATAGTAAATGAAGATGGAACGAAAATCCTGAAAATTGAGATTGGCGCTAAAAATGAAATCGTTTATAAAGTTGAAGTTCCAAAAGAATACTCAGAAATTCTGAAAGGCGAAGGGGCAAAAGTTATCATGAAGGAAAATATTTTGAGAAGTACTGATTTAAAAAGCATTATTGGCTCTCTTAAACGTTATGAAGTGACAGCGATAAAATATGTTTATCAGGATGTTAAAGGAAAATTTGTAAATGATGTTACTCTAACTGATAAAGATCTGAAATAATTATGGATGAAACACCGGTATGGAAAACCATTTTAGGTATTATAGTCGCTATTTCCTTATTTATCAGAGTATTGTATACTTGTTCTAATCAGAATAGCTATAATCCTTCTAATGCAGTTGTTAATCAGAACTTTGAGCAATCTCAAGCCGCCATGAAAGAGGTTTTTGAAAAACATAAAGCCATTAATACAATTATGTCAACTAAAATGATGTATTCTGATTATAAGGCTTTAGACAGTTTATCTCCTGAACAAAAACAAAATTATGGCATTGTAAAATTAGAAAAAGATTCGTTGGTTTATATCGCGATAGACGCTCAGCTAAAAGTGCCAAAGAATTATTTTCTGCAGAACAATCATGACCAGTTTTTAAGAGTCGCATTTAAGTCGCCCGATAATTTCAATTTTTTCATTCATGATTTTGAATCAAAAGAAGATGTTGAAGAAAGTTTTAAAAAGCTAAAAAGTGATAGTAACCTGCAAAAATACAAAGTAGAAAATACTATTGACCAAGTCAAAGCGGTCTCATATAAAATAACCAGAGAAAATAAAAGATATAATGGTTATGCTCTATGTTTTAAAAATGCCGGAGTTAATAGTTTTTATGAATTTGAAAGCGGTGAGCTTTCAAAAGATAAATTAAAAATGAGAGCTGTAGATTATCTTTCTCAAAATATGAAAGCAATAAAATAACCAGCCTTTTTATAAAATTAAAAAGCCTCTTTAATTATTTAAAGAGGCTTTTTTAGTTTTTAACGCTTGGTTACATTTGTCAAATTATCAGGGAAATAAGCATCTGATAAATGTGCAAATTCATCGCCACGCATAAATATATTAATATCTACATCGGCAAAGCTTTTCTTGCCGGCTGCAGCAAGAAGTTCATTGGCAGCGTGCAGTGTGTTTTTATGAAAATGATACACACGATCTGATTTGTCTGTGACAACCAAACCTTTCATAAGCATTTTGTTTTGAGTCGCAACTCCGGTTGGGCATTCGTTATTATGACAACGAAGCGCCTGAATACAGCCTAAAGAAAACATAAAACCACGTGCACTGTTACACATATCTGCTCCAAGTGCAACGGCATGAAGAATAGAATATCCGGAAATTATTTTTCCGCTTCCTATAATGCGTATTTTATCACGAATATTTAAACCTATTAAAGTCTTGTTTACGAATATCAAAGCAGGTTCAAAAGGCATTCCGACACCATCGGCAAATTCCAACGGAGCCGCTCCGGTTCCTCCTTCGGCACCATCAACCGTAATAAAGTCCGGATAAATATCTTCGGCAATCATTTCGTGGCAAATAGCTTCAAATTCAGCAGTATTTCCAATACATAATTTAAAACCAATAGGTTTCCCGTTTGATAAATCTCTTAATTGCTTAATAAAATGTATTAATCCTTTTGAGTCAGAAAAAGCATGATGACCAGGAGGAGAAAGAATCATAGTGTGCGGTTCAACTCCTCTTATTTTGGCAATAAATTCTGTGTTTTTTGCAGCAGGAAGTACACCTCCGTGACCTGGTTTAGCTCCTTGCGAAAGCTTAATTTCGATCATTTTTACATTTGGAAGATTTGCTTTTTCTGAAAATTTTTCAGGGCTGAAGTTTCCTTCGGCATCACGACAGCCAAAATATCCCGTACCAATTTGCCAGGTAATATCACCACCGCCGGCAAGATGAAATTCGGTCAGACCACCTTCTCCGGTATTTTGATAGAAATTTCCTTTTTTTGCCCCAATATTTATGGCGCGAACTGCATTTTCGCTCAGCGAACCAAAACTCATCGCCGAAACATTAAATAAAGAAGCCAGATAAGGTTGTTTGCAATCTTTTCCACCAACTAATACACGCGGTAATTCTTCATTTACTTTTGCTGGAAAAATAGAATGTTTAATTCCTTCGTAACCATCATGATTCAGGTTTTGCTGCGTTCCAAAAGGGGTACTTGAATCTATATTTTTTGCTCTTTGATAAACCAGAGAACGCTGATTTCTTGAGAAGGGTTTTCCGTCTGTAGATCTTTCAATAAAATATTGCTGAATTTCGGGAGCAATCATTTCAAATAAATATCTGAAATAACCCAAAACCGGAAAATTTCGCAGAATAGCATGTTTTTTTTGAGTTGCGTTATAAACACCAACTACTAATAAAATAGGTAAAATAATTACGAGCAAAAAACCTCGTTTTGTATAAAGGTAGATTGCAAGAACAATTACAAACAATAAGAATCCGTAAATAAAGAATTTCTTTCTCATGTTGTTTTAAAAATTAAATAGGTAATAAATATGAAATTAATTGAATCTCAAACGCACGTAAACGTGTTTGATTCCTTTTTTATCTGATTCTCTTTCGTCAATTTCCAGAATATCAGTTAGTGATTTAAGCATAGGCGTTAGTTTCGAAAAACCATAATTTCGAGGATCAAATTCAGGTTTTTTCTTTACAATCAAATTTCCGACATCTCCCAAAAATGCCCAGCCATCGTCATCTTCTATATCTTCAATTGTAGCTTCAATAAGCTCAATGGTTTGTTTGTCAATTTTATGCAATGCCTTTTCAGCAGGTTTTTCAACAGGTTTTTTAATATCTGCAGTTTTGATTTTCTTTTTCTGAATCGCGCCATCCAAAACTTCAATGTAAATAAATCGGTCACAGGCAACAATAAACGAGTTTGGTGTTTTCTTTTCTCCAATACCAATCACTTTCATTCCTGATTCCCTTAGTCTGATTGCCAATCGTGTAAAATCACTATCGCTTGAAACAATACAAAAACCGTCGAGTTTTCCTGAATAAAGTAAATCCATCGCATCAATAATCAAGGCAGAATCTGAGGAGTTTTTACCAACAGTATAGCTATATTGTTGAATAGGAGTAATGGCATGTTCTAATAAAACACCTTTCCATCCATTAGAATTTGGTTTTGTCCAGTCAGCATAAATACGTTTAGTCGTCGGAGTTCCAAATTTTGCTATTTCTTCCATCATACCTTTTACATTACTATAAGGTACATTGTCTGCGTCAATTAGAACAGCAAGTTTTAAATCTTTTGTATTATTTAAAGGCATTTTTCTGTGTTTTACAAAATTATGATCTATCAAAGATAAAACTAATATCTTTTAAAATCCGAGTAGATTTGGGAATTAGTTCTTTCCGACATTTAAATTATTTTGGTTTTAAATAAGGCTTTGTTTTAACATAGATCGTATAGAATATCCATTTATCATTTTATTTAAATAAAAT